>NZ_KV794537.1:0-568 GCF_001808785.1 Streptococcus sp. HMSC077D04
TATATATCAAAAGTGATTTTAAGAAAAAAATAGACTTCACAACTAGAGAGCTTGTTTGGAAAATGTGGTTTAAGGAACAGAAAGGCAAGAAAATAAGTTTCTCCAATGTTGGTGACGATGCTATGTTACAGGATGATTTTTACTTTGGTGTTCGGTTACACAAATGGTCTTCAGTTGACGAAAGATGGGATAAGGCTCCTTTTATAATTCCTAGTAATCCTTGGTTGTCTTTGGAATATGAGAGTGTAACACTTGAATTTGAAAAAACTTTCATTACAGAGTGGAGAGAACGTGGAGATTATCTACGTATCGCAACATCTCATATAGATGTTTTAACAGTAGATAAACGTGCTTTATACATTATGGCGGTCGAGGTTGCGAGTGCAATAGATGGTAATATCAGCGAGGATGACAAAGAGACATGGTTAGATGTAGAGACTTTTAAGGAGCTACATAAGGATGTTCTTTCGCTGACTTATGATGAAGCGGTTGAAATTAGTTTGGAAGAATTAAAAACAATGATACCAGTAAGAGACCCTCTATGGGAAGAGGAAGAACGCCTTCGTGA
>NZ_KV794537.1:668-2903 GCF_001808785.1 Streptococcus sp. HMSC077D04
CGTGTTTATGACGATGAGGAAGACGAGTGAGAATTTATATTAAAGGCGATTATACAAAAAGAGTACCTTATGGTTATTTGGAACTAGCTGGAAAAATGTGGTTTCCAGAAGAAAAGCAAGTTTCTTACTCAAATGCTGGAGACAATGAGCAACTACAAGAAGATTTTTTCTCAAATTTATCATTGAGGAAAAGTACTGCGGATAAGAGATGGTCTAGTGTCCCCCTAAAGGAAGGGGTACGAAGCCTCTTTTCACATATTAAAGAATGTATTGAAATTAATTTTGAAGATGCATTCGCTACGGATTATAATGAAAAGGGAGACTATCTCCGTATTTTAACCACCCATCTAGAAATTTTGACAGTTGATAGACGCGCCATGTACATTATGGCGCTTGAGATTGCAAAGGTCATTGACGGGCAAATTAGCGAGGATAATAAGAAGACATGGCTAACAGTCGAGGAATTTAAGAAAAAGCACAAGGCTATTCTATCTCTGACTTTTGATGAAGCAAATGAACGAAGTTTGATTGAAATTCAAACGATGGATGTTGTAGACGACCCTCTTTGGGAGGAAGAGGCCACTCGTCGAAAAGAATATATACTAGCACATGGAGGCGATATCTCAGATTTATGAGACTATATATCAAAGGCGATTACACCAAAGAAATTCCATTTGATTACATGGAACTAGCGAAAAGGATGTGGTTTGAGGAAAAAGATGGAATAGAGCCAGATTTATCGTATGCTGGGTATCTAGATTTACCAATCGATAAACTTTCTATTCACTTAGAATTAGACAAGGGAACTCATGATGTTAGATGGAGGAGTGTTCAAATAAAGGAAGGGATAAAATATGATTTTTTATCCCATAAATGTGAATATATACAGCTAGATTACGAAGATGCTATGATGTCGGACTTTCGTGAGAAAGGCGAATGTTTAAGAATCGCTTCTACCCACCTTGACCTTCTTACTGTTGATAAACGAGCTATGTATATTATGGCCATTGAAATTGCGACTGCTATTGATGGTCAGATTAGCGAAGATGATAAAGAGAGCTGGTTAAGTGTGGAGGGATTTAAAAAACGGCATGAGGATATCCTTTCGATGAGTTATGAAGAAGCTAATGAGCTGAGTTTGGAAGAAATTCCGTTTATGGATGATGTGAGAGACCCAGTTTGGGAAGAAGACGACCGTAGGAATGAAGAATACATCAAAATCCATGGCGAGCCAGTTTATGACGACGAGGAAGAATGAAATTATATTTAAAAGGTGATTATACAAAAAAGATACCTTATGGTTATTTGGAACTAGCTGGTAAAATGTGGTTTCCAGAAGATGAGCAAGTTTCTTACTCAAATGCTGGGAATAATGATGCATTACAAGAGGATTTTTCCTTATTTCAAAAAAAGATTTAGATAAACCCAATCCCGCAGTTGGAGAGTAAAATGTTAAAAAGAATAAGAAACTATTATAAAAACAAACCAACTCAAGCTGTCTTAATGCTCGTAGTTCTTATTTGGTCAGTATATGAGATTGGTGCGACCAGTTTGGCAAGTAACTCAGCATTAACTAAGGAATTCATGCATAGTCGGTATGTTATGGTTTGGCCAATGGTAGATAAGAAAGTGAAATTATACCACTATGCGGAAGAATGGACTAATGACGTTTTAGTTGGAATTATGCATTTAGACTATGGAAATATTAAAATAACTAGTTTTCCTAAAAAATGGGAGAGTGAAGCTGAAGTATACTATACGCTGTCTCAGGATGAGTATGCTGATAGAGTATATTTTTTCTTAGACGAGCCAATTTCCAAAGCCTATATCAGCAGATTAGAACAAAATTATTATTTGATTTCAAATAATGCAGTTGCTATTAAAGAAGAAACAGGTAAAACAGTTGAACAGTTAGGTCAAGAAGTGGGGAATGCAAGGAAAAATTTCTTATCAGCTCTTGGAAAGATGAAAATCCTTCGTTT
The DNA here is from genome assembly GCF_001808785.1 of Streptococcus sp. HMSC077D04. Lineage (GTDB taxonomy): Bacteria > Bacillota > Bacilli > Lactobacillales > Streptococcaceae > Streptococcus > Streptococcus mitis_BX. Next base: position 2,651 of record NZ_KV794537.1, read on the forward strand.
GGTCTATTTGATTCTTCGTATGATAGTATTGTTGCAGTGTATCAGGTGGTCGGGTCAGCGTAGAAAAAGGAAAGAGAACGAAATTTTGCAGAATAGATAGAGATCCAAAAAGGTATGACGACTATAAGGAGAGTTACAAATGAGCATGACGAAAAAATCGAATTGGAATTTAGGTTGTAGTTTAGTACTTGTTGTAGTCCTAGCAGCTAGTTTTCTATTTTATCTATGGGCACAAAATCTTGGTAAGTATACT
>NZ_KV794537.1:3003-3840 GCF_001808785.1 Streptococcus sp. HMSC077D04
CAAAATCTTGGTAAGTATACTCTGCAACCAGGAGAGTCGGCTAACTTTACAGTAAATCCTCGGACACATGATGTAGAATACTACTCAGAATTAATCTTGAAAAAAATGATACTAATAAGCTTAAATTATCAGGTAAAAAAGTTTGGTTTGAGATGCATGGCGATATTTTTTATGATGTTGAAGGGCAAAAACTTGTTCGAAGCCATCATTCAGAAGATGTTGATGAAGAGTTACCCAATAATCAAAAAGATATCCATTTAGTCCAGGATGGAATTGTTGTCAGTTACCAGGGGGAAAAAGTATTTAATGTAACCAATAACAAGTCCTATACAATAACCATCACCAATGTAGACGACAAGCCAGCACACTTTGAAGCTCAAGTGGTGGATAGGTAAGTTTAAGAATCTTTAAGTAAGCCTAGATGGTTGCCATTTGTTTGGTGATGGAGGTTTATTTTGACTTTTGATGGCTATCTGGTTGTTACTTTCGATGAAGCTAGAGAAGAACTGATAGCGGAAAGGAATCGGCTACCATGGGAGTAAAATACAGCGCACAAGAATCCCAAGAATTGATTCAGGCCATGACGAACAACCTCCGAGTCGCAAATGAAGTCACAGACCGCTTATCTAGTGGCTGTGATCACCTGATTTCCTCTTTAGACTCAGGTGAGTTGACAGGAGCAGCCTACACAGCTGGTAAAGGTCTCTTTATAGAGATTATCATCCCCAGCATCAAGAAGTTACAAGCAGCGATAGATGATATCCAACTAGAGTTGACATCCTACAAAGATGCGGATGCTCAGGTTTCTGGATATGGTGATTTGGACCTAGACCAGCT
>NZ_KV794538.1:0-2261 GCF_001808785.1 Streptococcus sp. HMSC077D04
CACTCGTCTTCCTCATCGTCATAAACACGTTCGCCATGGATAGCTATGTATTCTTCACGCTTCTTATCCAATTCTTCCCAGATGGGTTCGTCAATAGCGTCAATCGTCTGAATTTCTTCCAAACTCATCTCATTTGCTTCATCAAAAGTTAGAGATAAGATATCTTGGTGCTTTTCCTTGAATTCCTCGATTGTTAGCCATGTGTTCTTATCATCTTCACTGATTTGTCCATCAATAGCAATCGCAATTTCAAGCGCCATAATATACATAGCACGTTTATCAACTGTTAAAACATCCAAATAATTAGAAGCGATTCTTAGGTATTTTCCCTTTTCTCTACCGTCGCTTTCGTAACTTCCTTCATAATCCAAATCAATATTTTCATACATTTGGGAATTTATTGCACTGCTTCCTTTAACCTTGGCATCTTTCCAACGAGAGCCACTTGCTCCCCACTTATCTAACCGCAAAGATAAATAGAAGTCATTTTGCAACATTTCATCATCCCCGACATTTGAGAAACTTATTTTTTGACCATTTCTTTCTTTAAACCACATCTTCCATGCGAGTTCTCTGTAGCCAAATGGCAATTTTCTAGTATAGTCACCTTTTATATATAGTCTCACTCGTCTTCCTCATCGTCGTCCAACTCCACCTCTCCATGGATTCGGATATACTCCTCGCGCTTCCTATCCAATTCTTCCCAAAGAGGCTCGTCTATGGCTTTCAAAACCTTTATCTCTTCTAAACTAATATCGACTGCTTCGTCGTAGGTCATATTCAGTAGGTCTTTATGTTTCGTTTTGAATTTTTCAACACTCAGCCATGTTTCTTTGTCGTCTTCGCTGATTTGACCGTCAATGACAGATGCTACCTCAATCGCCATGATATAGAGAGCTCGCTTGTCAGCCGTTAGAATATCCTTATGAGTCGTGATTATTCGAAGACAGTCTCCTTTTTCTCGCCCATCACTTTCATAAGAATTTTCAAAATTTAAATTTAAATTTTCACGCTTAAAAGTCGCCCAAGAGTCTTTTCCTATTCTAAAATCAGCCATTCCCCAACGCTCATCATTTGAAGAAAATTTATCTAGAGTTAAACTCAAATAAAAATTTTCATTAAATGCGTAAGAAAAACCAACTTCCACACCTTTGCGTTCTTTGAACCACATTTTCCAAGGAAATTCCATACAGGTTTGGTATATACTAGTTTCGTAGTTGCCTTTAAGATATAGTCTCACTCATCGTCCTCATCGTCATACACACGTTCGCCATGAATTTTTATGTACTCTTCTCGAAGCCTTTCTTCCTCTTCCCATAGAGGATCTCTTACCGGTACAATTGTCTTTAATTCTTCCAAACTGATGTCAACAGCTTCATCATAAGTTAGTGAAAGAACATCCTTATGATATTCCTTAAATTCTTCTACACTTAGCCAACTTTGCTTGTCGTCTTCGCTAATCTGACCATCAATGGCAGATGCTACTTCAATAGCCATAACGTATAAAGCGCGCTTGTCAACCGTCAAAATATCTACATGAGTTGAGGCAATTCGAAGAAACTCCCCCTTTTCGCGGTCGTCGGAAATAAAGGCATGTTCAAATTCAAGTTCAATATCTTCATATTGCAAGGATAACCAAGGATTGCTCGGAATTATAAAAGGAGCCTTATCCCATCTTTCGTCAACTGAAGCCCATTTGCGCAACTCTGCTCCGAAATAAAAATCATCTTGCAACATCTCATCATCACCAACGTTGGAGTAACTTATTTTCTTGCCATTCCGTTCCTTAAACCACATCTTCCAAACTAGTTCTCTAGTAGTAAATGTTATTTTTTTAGCATAATCACCTTTGATGTATAGTCTCATATTGTCCACCTAGTTCCCGTAATAAATTCGATAACCCTTAAAAATCCTATTAATTATCTCTTCCTTTGTGTTTGTATCAAGTTTCCTTAGTTGGCGATTGGTATTTACCCAATCTTCTATAGATTTTCTTCCAGAAATTGTATTTACTTCAATATATTCATCAAGCGAATAGCCTGACTTTCCACTTCCAGATTGAACCTGGAAAATTCCATCACCATTAGTACCACTGCTTGGCTCCCAATCCACACGAAGGTTCACTTTTCGATTTCCTACTCGGGCTTCAATTAGTTTACCACCCCTGCCAGAAATGGTCTTACTCGTAGGTCTATTTGCCTGCCAGCTGTCGTAGTTGCTAGAATAATTAACCTGAATTTCGCCATTTTGTAAGGCCGTCT
>NZ_KV794539.1:0-475 GCF_001808785.1 Streptococcus sp. HMSC077D04
GTCATATAAGGTTGAATACGTGTATTATTTTCCCCTAGTTTTTCTTTCGTATAATACTGTGTCAAAAATTCTTTTACAGTATCCGATGACAAAATGCTGGCTTTATCTTCTGCTTGTTTATCTTCCACAAGTTTAGCTGCAGCCAATTCGATTTCTTTGTGACTTTGTTTAGCAGTAGAATGTTGACCAGCAGTATATCCCATCATGAGAATAAAGCTAGTTGCAGCCACTGCTCCGACACTAATTAAGGCTTTAGTTTTGACTTTATTTAACATCTTAGACCTTCTTTCTATAAAAACTAGGTCAAGAATAACAAAAAGAACTTGTAAGTTTTATCACATCACAACGAAAGGTAATTCCTACATTTCAGGCGCAAAATCGTACAGTTCAGAGAAAAAAATCAAAACTAGATGTCTTCATCTTATAATGTAACTATGAAAAATTTAAAAGAAGAAAATTTGAGAAGAGCTCTTTC
>NZ_KV794539.1:575-1219 GCF_001808785.1 Streptococcus sp. HMSC077D04
AAACCTTATCCGAATTTAGATTCAGATAAAGTTTTTTAACCATCTAACAAGTTTACATACTTTCCTTAGTTTTGGAGTTTATGAAACGCCAACTGAATCCTAGAACCAACATCAGATTGATGAAAAGGTACACAGCCGTAAAACTAGTTAAACCATGTTGTCTGATATCATCAAAGTATAAAGTCGGTTCAGTAAAGAACAAATAAATTCCATAGACCTCCACGAAAATAAGAAAACTGACAAAACCAATAAGAAAAAGTCCACTGGCAATAAGAAAGAGTCTCCATAAAAGAATGAGAATTCCTCCTACTGCTAAAAAAATTACTGGGATAAGGAGTAAATCATTCATGACTTTCTCCTTTCTAGTCAATCAATTGACGATAATGGGTGGCAAGAGAGGAATCAAACTCTTCTAGTTTTTGAACCAATTCCAGATAGTTCTCTTTTTCATATTCTTCAAAGTCCACACCTCGATGATTCTGAAGAGCGATTTCCAATTGGCTAGTAAGTTCTCGTTTGGAAAAGCTGTAATCCCCTGTCACTTCCTCATAATGTTCCTTTAACTCCTTGTAGGCTTGGTATTCTTCAGGTGTTTGAAATCCCTGTACCAAAGCCTCTTCTAATTGATAATAGGTATCTTCCAT
>NZ_KV794539.1:1319-1589 GCF_001808785.1 Streptococcus sp. HMSC077D04
TTACCGCGCTTTTCTTTTCTTGTCCGCTATTTGTATCTATTTTTTTAATCTAATTCAAAAGAAAGTTGTTCTTGCTTTTCTTTTCCTTTTTCGTGGAATTGTCTTAAGGCCTGATCAATAATATCTAAATCCGTTTCTGTTTCAATCAATGGCGCGAGTACATCGTATTCGGCCTTTTTTGTTTGATAGTCCTCTTCCTTTGGAAAATTTTTCTCAATTTCTACCTCAGCAGTAGTCAATTTATCCTTTAATTCATCCAATAAGTTCTGA
>NZ_KV794539.1:1689-1934 GCF_001808785.1 Streptococcus sp. HMSC077D04
GGTTGATTTGTTGGAAGACTAAGCATTTTAATGTCAAATCCTCGATAGCTTGCTAGGGTACGGAATTCTTTGCTGTCAGCTTGATTATGACGGATAAAACGGTGTAGGGATTCCCCTGCTTCAGATCGTTGATCAAAAGCTTGCTTACCTACCGTCATAGAAAATGCCTGGTCTTTCGACATTTCTGACTGTTGAATGTCGCCTTCATACTTGCTTAATCGTTTCTCAAGAATGGGCATATTTTC
>NZ_KV794540.1:0-1291 GCF_001808785.1 Streptococcus sp. HMSC077D04
TTTCCCATCACAGTATAGAATTCCTCAACACGCCCAGTTGTTCATACGGCATTGTGTTGAGCAAGAAGCCACTTTCTCTGGTAAACTATCCATACAAGGTCTGATACATCTTTTTCATGAAAGCATCAATCTCGCTTTGAACTCTTTTCAACAAGTAAGCTTCTTCGGATTGTGAGACAGAAATAATCTCTCTTTTCCCGTTATCATTTTGCTGAGAATAGCTGGAATCAATTAAATTCAGATTTTTATCTAAAATAAAAGCTACATGCGTTTGTTTTTCATTAACCTGTGTGATGAAAAACAACTGAAAATCCTTAGCATCCTTTTTTGGAGGACTAATTTTCAAATGTAAATCTCCTTCTATTTCTAATGGATAAATAACTCCATCCAATCTAATAGCACCGTCAGAAGGAATAGTATAACCTGCCTTGCGGATGTCAGACGCATATTTTCCTGATGCCATTAAATGTTGAAGAACTTCAATTCTTTCATTTTTCTCAAAGGCTTCTTTTAAAGTACTAGATTGTCGGAAATAATTGTAAGCAAAATATGAAGGAATTGCTAACAGAAACAAAAACAATACAATCAACCATTTAAACTGTTTTAATTTATCTGACATTAGTCTTCCCCCTATTCAACACTCTCTTTCAAATAAGTGTTATTGTAAATTATCACTCGTCTTCCTCGTCGTCATAAACTGGCTCGCCATGAATTTTGATGTATTCTTCACGAAGGCGTTCTTCCTCTTCCCATAGAGGATCTTCTAAAGGTTTCATACTTTTCAGTTCCTCCACGCTGGTGTCAGTTGCTTGATCGTAGGTTAGTGATAAGACATCCTTGTGCAACTCCTTAAAAGTCTCCACATCTATCCAAGTCAGCTTGTCATCCTCGCTGATCTGCCCATCAATAGCAGAAGCCACCTCGACTGCCATGATATACATAGCTCGTTTATCAACCGTTAAAATGTCTGTATGGGCAGTCGCAATCCTAAGGTATTCTCCACGTTCTCTCCCATCAGTGATAAAATCATTTTCAAATTCCAATTGAATATTTTCATCAGAAAACGAATTCCATGGATCATTATTATCATATGGTATATGATTCCACCGTTTATCATTAAATCGCCATTTATCAAATTGAACTCCAAAAAAGAAATCATCTTGTAGCATCTCATCATCACCGACGTTCGAGTATGTAATAGGATGACTATGCCATTCCTCAAACCACATTTTCCAGAGCAACTCTCTTGTAGTAAAGGTTATTTTTTTCTTAAAATCACTTTTGATATATA
>NZ_KV794541.1:0-264 GCF_001808785.1 Streptococcus sp. HMSC077D04
GCAAATCAATACCAAACTTCAGAACGGTATTATAAATTACCTAAAATTCTTTTTGAGGATGAAAAATATATGGATATGAAACTAGAAGTAAAGGTGGCTTGTTCTATATTAAAAGATCGTTTAGAATTATCTCTAAGTCGTGGTTGGATAGATGAAGAAGGAGCAGTCTATTTAGTATTTTCTAATTCTAAACTGATGAAGCTATTAGGTTGTTCGAAGTCGAAATTACTGACAATCAAAAAAATTCTTAAAGAATATGACTTA
>NZ_KV794541.1:364-667 GCF_001808785.1 Streptococcus sp. HMSC077D04
AGACGAGAGGGTTTTTCTGAAACAGCCAGTGAAATTGCTATGACTGATTTTGAGAGAAGCTATCAGTATGCTCTAGATAATGTTCGCTTTGTTAGACGAGCGGAAGTTTTGGCTGAATTTGTGTTTAATGGCCTGTATTCTGTTTGGAATAACCGTGTTAGAAAAGGAGGTGGTTAAAATGTCGCCAATCGAGTGGATATTAGTTATGCTCATTTTCATTTCAAGTGGTGTGACACTTTGGACATTGATAGTCGATCAGGAAGGGGGGATAAAGAAATGAGATTTATTGATTTATTTTCAGGT
>NZ_KV794542.1:0-368 GCF_001808785.1 Streptococcus sp. HMSC077D04
GAAAAACCAATTACTTCTTCAAGTCCTGAAGAAGGGGTTAAAGAGCTTGTCTTCCAACTCCCAAGTTTGGAGATTGTTAAGAAGGCAGTACCATTCAAGACTATCCGTCGCGAAAATCCACAATTAGACAAAGGGAAAGAACAAGTTCTATCAGAAGGGAAAGATGGTGCTATAATCGAGTATATCGAAGTAGATGGCAGCAATCGTAAGGTAGTTCAAACCGAATCAACTCCAGCTCTAGACCGAGTGATTGAAGTTGGGACTAAACAAAGTTCTGTAGGAACAGATACTCCACCAGTTGTGACTCTTCCTAAGTACCTTCTACCAAAAGAACCTGAAAAACCAATTACTTCTTCAAGTCCTGAAGA
>NZ_KV794543.1:0-371 GCF_001808785.1 Streptococcus sp. HMSC077D04
ACAGAATCCAGAGTCTTATCCTTATAATTTTGGAAATCTGCCCAATTTCGCATGGTAAAATTTTCAGTCCCATACTTTTTAGCATAATTTTCAAATAGAATTTCTAAGACACTTTTTTCTTGGTTTTCACCCTTGGATAAGTGTTTAATGAGTTTTGAGATTTCAGCAAAACTTGGATAACGCCCTCGTTTTTTTCGCTCTTCCACTTCTTTTTTTTGACGTTTCAACAAGTTTTGGTATTCTGTTTGACTCAAACGACTCTCTTCAATGAGCTGTTCTCTTGTTTTGGGTGGATTATAGAAATCGACCAAGTAGGAGGCTAAAGCTCGTACCAAAGTCATAGAAGCTTCATCCCAAAATGGATCACTACG
>NZ_KV794544.1:0-1091 GCF_001808785.1 Streptococcus sp. HMSC077D04
GGTGTCGCAGGTTCGAATCCTGTCTTCCCGATTCATTACAGAGATACGTAAGCGTACCTTTTTTGTTTAACTAGATATTATATACATTAAGAGAGAATCAGTTTGCTTCTCTCTTTTTTTAATTGGATCTTTGTCAACTGTAGTGGGTTGAAGAAAAGCTAAGCTCGAGAAAGGCCACATTTTGTCCTTTCTTTTTGATATTTAGGGAGATAAAAATCCGTTTTTGAAGTTTTCAAAGTTTCGGAAACCAAAGGCATTTCGTTTGATAAGTTTGATGAGATTATTAGTCGCGTCCAGTTTGGCATTTGAATAGGAGAATTGAAGGGTGTTGACGATTTTCTCTTTGTCCTTTAGAAATGTTTTAAAGACAGTCTGAAAAAGGGGATGAACCTCCTTTAGATTGTCCTCAATGAGCCCGAAAAATTTATCCGGTTCCTTATTCTGAAAGTGAAAAAGCAAGAGTCATAGAGATGATAGTGGTGTTTCAAATCTTCTGAATAGCTCAAAAGTTTGTCTAGAATCTCTTTATTGGCTAAGTGCATACGAAAAGTAGGGCGATAAAAACGTTTATCACTGAGTTTACGGCTATCCTGTTGGATAAGTTTCCAGTAACGCTTGATAGCCTTGTATTCATGAGATTTTCGATGAAACTGATTCATGATTTGAACACGCACACAACTCATAGCACGGCTCATGTGTTGGACAATATGGAAACGATCCAACACGATTTTAGCGTTTGGGAGTGAAACAGTCTCCCAGACTGTTTCAGCCTGAGCCTAGAAATTCGAAAGCGAAGCTGCTTAGCCAAGTCATAGTAAGGGCTAAACATATCCTTCGTAATGATTCTCACTCGACAGCGAACAGCTCTATGGTAGCGAAGAAAGTTATTTCGGATGCCAGTTTGTGTTCTACCCTCAAGAACAGCTATGATACTGAGATTAAAAAATCTTGCTCAATGAACCTCATCTTCATCTACCGATTGAAACAGTCACTCACCTGACTGTTTTAACGTCCAAGGGCATAATTTCAGGCAAATGGCTAAAGTTACACTCAAAGTGAAAGTCATTGAGCTTACGAATGACAGTTGAAGT
>NZ_KV794544.1:1191-6206 GCF_001808785.1 Streptococcus sp. HMSC077D04
TCGGTCATAGAAGTCTTTTCAATCAGCTTTTGAGTAATCTTTTGGTTGATGATACGAGGGATTTGGTGATTCCTCTTGACGATAGAAGTCTCAGCCACTATCGTTTTTGAACAGTGATAGCACTTGAATCGACGCTTGCTAAGCAGAATTCTAGCAGTCATACCAGTCGTTTCAAGGTAAGGAATCTTAGACAGTTTTTGAAAGTCATATTTCTTCATTTGACTTCCCACAATGAGGACAAGATGGGGCATCGTATTCCAGTTTAGAGATGATTTACTTGTGGGTATTCCTATTGATAACAGCTAAATTCCCAAACTAAGTTACACCGCTAGTAAAAGTGGAAGTTACTTTGAGAAGTTACCCTTATTGATAGCATCCATAATTTGGATATTAGGATCTTTAATATCGAGTAGTTTTGTGATAAAGTGTAGTTGTTCCATATGATTCTTTCTAATGAGTTGTTTGGTAACTTTTCATTATAGATCTTATGGGACTTTTCTATTGCCACTTTTTTCTTTTTTCCTTTCGTGTTACAATAAAGGTATGAATCAGTATCAGAAAAAGATTGTTAAAGGAACAATTTATTCGCTCCTATCCGGCTTAATCTGGGGAATCTGTGGAATTTTAGGAGAATATTTCTTTACTTATTATCAAGTGTCCTCTGGCTGGATTACCTCTATGCGTTTGACACTGGCAGGGAGTCTTGTGCTCATTTGGTCTGCAGTGCAATTAAAATCGCAAGTGCTAGATATTTGGCGAGATAAGAAAAATTACCTGCCCTTTTTAGCTTATTCTATTTTGGGGATTTTTTCAGTTCAGTATTTTTTCTATCTCTGTGTAGAATACTCAAATGCAGCTACAGCAACTATTTTACAGTTTATCAGTCCAGTCTTTATCCTCTTTTACAATCGCTTGGTTTATCAAAAACGAGCGTCAAAAAGCGCTATTTTCTATGTTTTGGTTGCCATGCTGGGTGTTTGCTTGATGGCGACAAAGGGAGATCTCTCTCAATTATCCATGACACCGCTAGCACTTGTGACGGGTTTGCTGAGTGCCATGGGGGTCATGTTTAATGTTATCTTGCCTCAACCTTTTGCGAAGCGCTATGGTTTTGTACCCACGGTTGGGTGGGGTATGATTTTAGCAGGTTTATTTAGCAATGTTCTCTCACCAGTTTATCAGCTTTCCTTTACTCTTGATATTTTGAGTATCTTGATTTGTCTCATTATCGCTTTCTTTGGGACGGCTTTTGCCTTTTTCATTTCTATGAAGGCTGTGTCCTTGGTTTCTCCCTTGGTGGTTTCCGTTATTAGTGCCAGTGAACCTCTCTCTTCTGCCCTTTTGAGTGTTTTATTTTTAGGATTGGTAGTGGATTGGTCCCTTCTTCTAGCTATGGCCCTTATTATTTTGCCCATGATTTTCCTATCGGTAGAAGAAGCGAAAGAAAGTAAATAAAAAGTCTTTTCTTAATTCTAAAAGTGTGCTATACTAGAACAGTCAATAAAACACGGGGAGATAGTTGTGAAGAGTGTTTTTAGGTTGTATCGGTAGGGGCTTGCTTTTACCGACAGCACGTTTTATCTCACATCCCTAAAAATCATACCTAAAAACAAACAAAAAGGCTTCAAATTTGAGGCCTTTTTTGGTAGAATAGGTATCATTAAAATGAACTAGGAGGCGCCTATGACTGCTACAAAAATGAACGCACAAGAAATTATTCAATTTATCGCCAATGCTGAAAAGAAAACCAGTGTTAAAGTAACCTTTGAAGGACAACTTGCAACTGCTGTACCAAGCTCTGTTGTCAAACTAGGGAATGTCCTATTCGGAGATTGGAAGGACGTGGCTCCGCTTCTCGATGGTTTGGTAGAAAATCAAGACTATGTTGTTGAGCAAGATGCTCGCAATTCTGCAGTTCCCTTGCTAGACAAACGTGCTATCAATGCTCGTATCGAGCCAGGTGCTATTATCCGTGACCAAGTTGAAATTGGTGACAATGCTGTTATCATGATGGGAGCAGTTATCAATATCGGTGCTGAAATTGGTGCAGGAACTATGATTGACATGGGTGCTATCCTTGGTGGCCGTGCTATCGTTGGGAAAAACAGCCACGTTGGTGCAGGTGCAGTTTTGGCAGGTGTGATTGAGCCAGCTAGCGCAGAACCAGTCCGTGTTGGAGACAATGTTCTCATCGGTGCCAACGCAGTGGTTATCGAAGGGGTCCAAATCGGTAGTGGTTCAGTTGTCGCAGCAGGAGCTATTGTTACCCAAGATGTCCCAGAAAACGTGGTGGTAGCAGGTGTTCCAGCTCGCATTATCAAAGAGATTGATGCTCAAACCCAACAAAAAACAGCGCTAGAGGATGCGCTTCGTACCTTATAATTGTAAAAGTGATAAAGAGGCGGAACCCTTCTTCCAGCCTCTTTCTGCTATATAGGAGGACAGATAGATGTTAGATTTGATTCAGACTAGACGGGATTTGCACCAGATTCCAGAGATTGGCTTGGAGGAGTTCAAGACTCAGGCTTATCTGCTGGATGTGATTGAGAAATTGACTGCGGGCAAGAATTTTGTTCAAGTTTGTACTTGGCGGACAGGGATTTTGGTCTATTTGCAGGGAAGTCAGCCAGAGCGGACCATTGGTTGGCGAACAGACATTGATGGTCTTCCTATCGTCGAACAAACAGGCCTTTCTTTCGCTTCTCAGCACCAAGGTCGTATGCACGCTTGTGGCCATGATTTCCACATGACTATTGCTTTAGGCTGTCTTGAGCGAGCCCTTGAGGAGCAACCAAAGAACAATCTGCTCTTTCTGTTTCAACCTGCTGAAGAAAATGAAGCTGGTGGCATGCTCATGTATGAGGATGGCGCTTTTGGAGACTGGTTGCCAGACCAGTTTTATGGGCTTCATGTTCGGCCAGATTTGAAGGTTGGACAGATTGCGACCAATACTCATACACTCTTTGCAGGTACTTGCGAGGTGAAGATCCGTTTCAAAGGCAAAGGAGGACATGCAGCCTTTCCACATGAAGCTAATGACGCCTTGGTGGCGGCTAGTTACTTTGTGACCCAGGTGCAGTCAGTTGTCAGCCGCAATGTCAACCCAATCGAGGGAGCAGTGGTGACCTTTGGTCTTTTCCAAGCTGGAACAACCAACAATGTCATCACAGACACAGCCTTTTTACATGGAACTATTCGGGCCTTGACTCAGGACATGAGTCTCTTGGTACAAAAGCGGGTCAAAACAGTTGCAGAAGGAGTTGCAGCTGCCTTCGATATGGAAGTCGAAGTGGAACTCAAACAAGGTGGTTACCTGCCTGTTGAGAACCATCCAGCCTTGGCGCGTGAACTGATGGACTTCTTTGAAGAAAAAGACGGAATCGAGTTGATTGATATCGAACCTGCTATGACAGGTGAAGACTTTGGTTACCTCCTTTCAAAAGTTGATGGCGTTATGTTCTGGCTAGGTATTGATAGTCCCTACGCCCTTCATCACCCTCAGATGAGTCCTAAGGAAGAAGCATTAGCTATTGGGGTGGATGCGGTCTCTAGTTTCCTCAAAAAGAAGGCAGCAGAGTAGAGGGGTTGTCTATGAAATCGGAATTACGTAAGCAAGTCTTACAAGAAATGAAGGTTTTACCTCGAGAGCAAAAACAATTTATAGACCAAGCTTTAACTGAGCGACTTTTACACCATCCCTTCTACCAAGAAGCTAAGGTCATCGCAAGCTACCTCTCTTTTCCTCATGAGTTTCAAACGCAGGAACTGATTGAGCAGGCGCTTAAGGACGGTAAGAAGGTTTTGATACCCAAAACTTATCCCAAGGGGCGCATGGACTTTGTGGTTTATGATCCGCAACAACTGGTCAAAACTGCCTTTGGCTTACTGGAACCGCAAGGAAGTTTAGAAGTGGTGGAGCCGTCTCAGATTGACTTAATTCATGTTCCGGGCTTGGCTTTTACGACGGAAGGATATCGGATTGGATACGGTGGAGGTTATTATGACCGTTATTTGGAACATTTTTCTGGTCATACTTTGAGTACGATATATCCTTGTCAAATTCAGGACTTTATCCCTGAAAAGCATGATATTCCTGTTCAGGAGGTATTAATTGATGAAGGAAATCTTTGATAGACGTTATCCTGTGACGAGTTTCTTCCTTTTTGTGACGGCCTTGGTATTTTTACTAATGTTGGTCACTGCAGGTGGAAACTTTGACAGGGCAGATACATTATTTCGATTTGGAGCCATGTATGGGCCAGCTATTCGCCTCTTTCCTGAGCAAATTTGGCGTCTCTTCTCTGCCATTTTTGTTCATATTGGGTGGGAGCATTTCATTGTCAATATGCTTTCGCTCTATTATCTTGGTAGGCAAGTAGAGGAAATTTTCGGATCCAAGCAGTTTTTCTTTCTCTATCTATTATCTGGAATGATGGGCAATCTCTTTGTTTTTGTATTTAGTCCCAAATCCTTAGCAGCAGGAGCCTCTACCTCTCTTTATGGGCTATTTGCCGCGATTATTGTTCTTCGCTATGCTACTCGGAACCCCTATATCCAGCAGCTAGGCCAATCTTATCTGACACTTTTTGTGGTTAACATTATTGGAAGTGTTCTGATTCCAGGAATCAGCCTAGCAGGCCATATCGGTGGTGCAGTCGGCGGAGCATTTCTAGCAGTTATCTTTCCAGTTCGAGGAGAAAGAAGGATGTATGGTACCAGCCAGAGGTTAGGAGCGGTAGTGTTATTCGTAGGACTCGCAGTTTTGCTTTTCTACAAGGGAATGGGGTTGTGACGACTAATATGTAAACTTGAATAAGAAAAAAGCTACTTAAAAAATGAGTAGCTTTTAATATGGGTTGGAACCATTCGAAACAACACAGCTCTAAAACCGGTTAGTTTTTGTTTAAAACTCCCAATGTGTTTTGGAACCATTCGAAACAACACAGCTCTAAAACTTCTTTTTCGAGTTTTGAGTTATTAGCTTTGTTTTGGAACCATTCGAAACAACACAGCTC
>NZ_KV794544.1:6306-6726 GCF_001808785.1 Streptococcus sp. HMSC077D04
AACCATTCGAAACAACACAGCTCTAAAACAACTACTGATTATGGACGAGGGTATCTAGCGTTTTGGAACCATTCGAAACAACACAGCTCTAAAACAACAATGCAGTTTCTAAAGTCGGAAACGATGTTTTGGAACCATTCGAAACAACACAGCTCTAAAACATGATGGTTTGTATTATATCCACATGACAAGGTTTTGGAACCATTCGAAACAACACAGCTCTAAAACTATCTGGCTTCGTGGTCTTGTACTGGCCATGTTTTGGAACCATTCGAAACAACACAGCTCTAAAACTGCTGTGACGTTGCTTTCTGCTGAGAAATTGTTTTGGAACCATTCGAAACAACACAGCTCTAAAACTGTGGGATTTTAACCTGCAATTTCAGTTTAGTTTTGGAACCATTCGAAACAACACAGCTC
>NZ_KV794544.1:6826-7047 GCF_001808785.1 Streptococcus sp. HMSC077D04
GAACCATTCGAAACAACACAGCTCTAAAACTTGTGTAGCCACTCCATGCGTAATTTTGTTGTTTTGGAACCATTCGAAACAACACAGCTCTAAAACACAGTTAAATAATCAATAAAAACTTAAGAAGTTTTGGAACCATTCGAAACAACACAGCTCTAAAACACATAGATGATTATGTTAAAAAAGACGGTTGTTTTGGAACCATTCGAAACAACACAGCT
>NZ_KV794544.1:7147-7367 GCF_001808785.1 Streptococcus sp. HMSC077D04
ACCATTCGAAACAACACAGCTCTAAAACATGACAGAGTAGTTATCTACCTCTACAGTCGTTTTGGAACCATTCGAAACAACACAGCTCTAAAACATTGACTTTAACTATTTCAGCATCAATATAGTTTTGGAACCATTCGAAACAACACAGCTCTAAAACCGCAAATCATGATACAATAATTGAACAAAAGTTTTGGAACCATTCGAAACAACACAGCTC
>NZ_KV794544.1:7467-24536 GCF_001808785.1 Streptococcus sp. HMSC077D04
GAACCATTCGAAACAACACAGCTCTAAAACTGACAAATCTATTGAGAGCGTGACAGAGAGGTTTTGGAACCATTCGAAACAACACAGCTCTAAAACACATAATATTATATAACATGATTGATAACCGTTTTGGAACCATTCGAAACAACACAGCTCTAAAACTAATCATGATGGACACATTCCTGAATGATCGTTTTGGAACCATTCGAAACAACACAGCTCTAAAACCTCGTAGAAAAATTTTTCTCACGAAATTTCGTAATCGCGCCATTCGTCTCAGCCAGACTTCAGCTCGTCAGGCTCCAATTGTTACCCTTATTATACCATATTTTCAGGGTTCAAGAAATAGTCTTGATCCAGCACATATTGAGGAAAATCATAGACTTTTCGAGGTTCGACAAATAAGACCCTTAGTTGATTGAGTTGGATATACTCTATCAGATTTACTAACTCATCCTTTGATAGATAGGCGGACGCATTGATGAAGACAAGGAGTTTCTTTTTGGAAAGATATTTAAAAACCTGGACAATTTCTAGCATCTTTTCGAAAGGTGTATCACTCAGAGTTTCAACTTTGACCCCTAGAGCATCGATCAACTCTAGAATGGTGATTTCATCGTACTCTAGGTCTAGTTCATTTTCTAAGCACTCAAATGCTAACAATTCTGTAATCGTAGCTACCAGTTTTTCAATCATGGATTTGACTTCTGGCTTGTCATTAAGCTGATTTTCAAGATCTGCATGTATCAGCTTGAGCATAGAAGAGGAGTTGAGATTGTATCCTAAGACATCCGTTATTACCAGTAACTCAGACTCTTTCAGAGATTTTAGATTTCTATCAAATAATTTCAAGTCCCCATCATCAGTGTACTGGTAGAACTGCTTGACGATAGTCGAAAAGGTAAACTGGTCTTCCAACACTAAAAAGGTTGCATTTTCAATAGCCAATGGTTCATCTAATAATGGGAAATTAATCTTCATCTCTAGGCTCCTCTCCTAGAAAGACTAAACGTGCATCGGAGTTTGCTACACTGGTATTTCGCTCGCCATTTAAGTAGATCATGCGAGAAAATTGCTTTTCTGTAACGGTTAAGAGAGTAATGTTTCCTTTTTTAGGGTTGTGAGTTTTGAGTCGCTCAATCATGGCGTTATTAGCAGAGTTGTTGAGCAAAAGTTTGCTATAGATGGAGAATTGGTGCATGATAAATCCCTCATCTATGAGGAACTTCCGAAATTTCCGATAGGCCTTGCGTTCCTCTGCGGTATCAAAGGGCATATCAAACATTAAAATCATACGCATATATCGATAACTCATATCCTAAACTCAGGAACTCCTTTCTCGGGTTGATTGAGAGCTTGGATGACTTTCTTAGTATAGTCACTGACGATATTGGACAGGTACATATCTTTGCCATTGTAGTGGAAGGTGTCTGAGAAAATGGTAAAAAGTTCTCGCTTGATTTTGACAAAAGAACTGCTTCGATTTTCATAGACGATTCTGTCAATAATCGGACGAAAAGGTTCCATAATATCGCTAGCTAGGTTGAATTGATTGAACTGGTTGGCATGTTTCAAGCCAAACTGAGTCATGCAGCCAGACAAGACAATCTCACGCGCAAACATACTCAAAATCAAGGTGTAACCATAGTCTAAGGCAGCATTGACATCATTATCTTGTTCACGGCTAAAATCATTTCCAAACAAGGTGTTAAAATAAATCCGAGCAGCATGACCCTCACGATTGCTAGGATCAAATAAATCCAACCCATGATAGAGATCGATGACTGACTGGCTCTTTTCCAGAAAACCACAACTCCCTAGATAAAAAGCCTGATTGAGAATTTTTTGTGCAATGATGGTTGTCCAGATTTCCGCCTTTACATCTTCATTCCAAGCAATTTGCCGAGAGAGTTGCAAACTGGAATCGTGCCGACCGTAGTAGGGCATTAAGTATGCCGTTGGCAAGCGTTTGTCATCACAAAAGATGACTAGAATATTTTCATCCACCAAACGTTTAATCAGCATAGTGGAGAGAACGATATCCGTCGTCTCTAAAAGTAGGATGTCCACCTCGGACAGGTGAATCAACTCTGTCCGAGAGGCATCTTTAAAAATCAAGTGATTGTTCTTGTAGGAGAGCTTAGAGTGCGTATTGACAACAACGGTTCTCCATCCCATTAGTCTTCTCCCAGTTTGCTTAAGTCAATCCGAGTCTCGTAAAGACCAGTGATGGATTGGTGGATGAGGGTGGATTCTATTATTTTTTTAACCATTTTATCGCTGTCAGTGAATTGCCATCTTTTTATAGGTAATGATAACGTATCATCGAATATTATTTTTTTCTGTCCAGCATTAATATTAGTAAAAGATAAAGTGGTGATGACCCTATTCATAATATTTCTACATTCTTCAATAGTTTGGTTATTGGTTAAAATAAGCTCATCATACTGTTTTTTATTAACCAAGTCTGTTGCTAACATAAATTCTAGAAATTGATTCCAAATTGATTGTATAAGTTGTTGATTGTTTTTTAACAAGCTATCGTGCTCATTTTTATCCAAAGTGGTATATTGAGAAATCAGTTTCATTTGTTTAGTAGTGACAAAAATCTGATTTGCACGTTTCAATTCTTGATTGCTAACTATAAATCTCCTATAGGTTCCGTATTTATGTTTAAATTCCAATACAGTATGCTTAACTAATTTTATTACATGTGAAACATTGTTGATTCCTAGATTTCTTAAATATAAATTAGGGTCTCTTTCAAATTCTAATTTAGTAAGCACTGGAATGCCGACCATTGTGTTTTTAATTTTATTATTTTGCTTGTATGTTACCAGAACTGAATAAGCGATTGTAGGTCTTGCATAGCCACCATATTTTTCAGGTGATAGACCAGATTTGATCGGGATTAGTTTACTTGCGTCAACTACTTTTTCCTTGGACACAATATTATTATCAAACAGACCGCCATTTTGTCCAACGGTTTGTTCTTCTGTTTTCTTCACAATATTCACCTGAGGAAAGGAAAGCACTTTTTTGATTGTTGCGAAATCTTTTTCCTTATTCCAAGCGATTTCTCCAGTGTCTTTAGAGTATTCGATATTTTCTCTTTTTACGATGGTTCCGTCTGCGTAATGCACCTCTTCTTTGAAGAAGTTCAACAAGTTTGAGTAGAAGAAATACTTTTCAGTTGCTTTTTCGACTTCTTTAGGATCTTTGGATTTTGAGATGTAGCGCTTAAGATCGTACTTTTGATAGTCACCATAAACGAATTCAGGCTCTAGTTTAGGATATTTCTTAAGGATGGCCTTAGCAACCACTGCATTTAAATAGGCATCATGCGCGTGGTGGTAGTCATTGATTTCCCGCACCTTGTATAACCCAAATTCTTTACGGAAGTTGGAAACCATGTTGGATTTCAAAGTGATAATTTTGACATTACGGTTCTTCTTATTCTTCTCAGTCACTTCTTTATTGAACCGAGCATCCAAGATCTGAGCAACATGTTTTGTGATTTGGCGTGTTTCAACTAGTTGGCGTTTGATAAAGCCAACTTTATCAAGCTCATCTAGTCCGCCACGTTCAGCTTTAGTTAAATTATTAAATTTGCGCTCTGAAATCAATTTGGAATCCAACAATTGTTGCCAAAAAGCTTTCATCTTTTCAACTACTTCAAGACTAGGAACATTATCGGATTTCCCACGATTTTCTTTTGAACTCGTCAAGACACGGTTATCAAGAGAATCATCCTTGATAAAGGCTTGTGGGATGATATGGTCGATGTCATAGTTACTTAGTTGGTTGATTTCAAGAGGTTTCCCAGTATACATATCTCTCCCATTTTGGAGATAGTAGAGGAAGAGACGGTCGTTTTGAAGTTGAATATTATCTGTTGGATGTTCCTTTAATATAGTTGAATCAAGTCCAGGAGCTAGATTTTTTATTGCATCTTCAATGCGCTTATATCTTTGTTGGGAATTCTTTTTCCCTTTAGCAGTAGTTTGATTTTCACGGGCCATTTCAATGACAATGGACTCGGGAGCATGGCCCATAACCTTGACAAGTTCATCAACAAGCTTGACACTTTGCAAAATTCCCTTTTTAATAGCAGGGCTTCCTGGAAGTTCCTGAACAACTTGTTTCACATCATATGTCTTACCAACCACTTGTGCTTTTTGGATAATTTCTTTGAAGGAAAGTCCGTCATCATTGATTAACTGCATAAAGTTGCGATTGATTTTACCGTCATCAATCAGATAATCAAGAATTGTTTTGCCAGTTTGTTTATCACAGATACCGTTAATCAGCTTGGCAGAGAGTTTTCCCCAACCAGTATAATGTCGACGAGTTAGTGCCTTGATGACTTTTTCATCAAAGAGAGAGTCATATTGAGCAAGGCGTTGCTTAATCATCTCACGATCTTCAAAGATAGTTAGCGTGTGGACGATATTTTCAAGAATCTCTTCATTTTTAGGGTCATCCATAAACTCCTTATCCTTGATAATCTTGAGCAAATCATGGTAAGTAGAAAGACTAGCGTTAAATTGTTTTTCAATTCCTTTTAGTTCGATTCCATCGTAGCCATCAACATTGTGTAGATAATGAATGATGTCTTTTTCAGTTACTTTTCTTTTATCCTCGGCTTTAAAAAATGTATAAAAAATATCTTTCTTTTGCTTTTTGTCTAAAAACTGATACCTTGTTAAACCTTCTGCAATAAATTTTACTTTTGTTAATTCATTATAGACAGCAAATGTTTCATACAAGAGACTGTGCTTAGGCAAAACTTTTTCCTCTGGCAGATACAAGTCATAGTTAGTCATCTTATTGATGAAGTCTTCTGCAGAGCTTGCTTGATCCACAATTTCTTCAAAATTCCAAGGTCTTATTGCTTCATCAGAATTTCGAGTAAGCCAAGCAAAATCACGATTGCCACGAGCCAATGGGCCAACATGGTATGGAATGCGGAAGGTCAAGATTTTCTCAATCTTTTCTCTGTTTTCCTTCAGGAATGGATAATGTTCTCCTTGCCGACGGAGAATAGCATTCATCTCTTGAAGATGAATTTGGTGAGGAATAGAACCATTATCAAAGGTGCGTTGTTTTCTCAAAAAATCTTCGCGTTCAATTTTATCAAGGAAATAATATGCTCCTTCTAATTTAGAGAGAAGATTTTTGATGTATTTGTAAAATGCTTCTTGAGTGGTCTTGCCATCGATATACCCAGCATACCCGTCTTTAGATTGATCAGAAAAAACTTCAACACATTTTTCTGCTGGAAGATTGTTTTTGATGAATTGTTTTAAAGATGCCAAATCTTTTTGGTGATTTTCATAGCGCTCAATCATAGACGCCGATAGTGGAGCCTTGGTTGAAGGATCTGTGACAGTCAAAATTCCAGATAGAAGAATGGCGTCATAGAGTTTTTTAGCAACTAGGAAAAGGTCTGCAAAACCATCTCCAATTTGTCCGAGCAAGTTTTCCAAATCCTCATCATAGGTATCTTTAGAGAATTGTAGTGGGGCTTTTTCTTCCAAGTCAAAATGTTTTTTAAACTCAGCTTGATTTCCTACAATCAACTTGAGAAATTCCGAAAACAAACCAGTGGATTTTTCATCAGGAAAGAGTTTTAGAACGCGTTCTCTCTTTGCAGATTTACTAATTTTATCAGTAAAAATTGCTTCGACTTGTACATTTTGCTCACTAAGGGAACTTCCTTCAAAGGTGTTGTCGTAAATGCTTATAAATTCGTTAAAGATTTTTTGGATATCATTGTTTTTAATATCGAAAGATTCCTCGTATAAAAAATGTCCGCGGTATTTCATCATATGAGCTAATGCTAGATAAATCAATCGCAAGTCAGCTTTTTCTTTTGAGTCTGCCAGCTGTTTTCTCAAATGATAGATAGTTGGGAAATTCTTATGATATTCTTTTTCTTCTGCTAAGGTAGCAAAAATAGGGTATTTACTGCCTCTTTTATCTTCAGGAACTAAAAAGGAGTCATCTAATCGATGAAAGAAACTACTATCTACCTTGCTTATTTCCTCAGAAAAGATTTCTTGAAGATAGCGAAGACGATTTTTTCGACGGGTATAGCGACGGCGCGCTGTTCGTTTGAGACGTCTACCCTCAGCAGTAGTCCCCTCATCAAATAATAAAGCTCCAATTAGATTTTTCTTGATAAAGTGTTTATCAGTATTGCCCAGAACTTTCATCTTTTTCGATGGCACCTTATAGTCATCCGTAATGACGGCCCATCCGACGCTGTTTGTTCCGATATCAAGTCCGATAGAGTAAGGTTTGTTGCTCATTTAGGTTTCTCCTTTGGGTTATACTCTTTAAGTTCTTATTAGTAAACGCTAATATATTAACTTTAGCTAAATTATATATCTTTTGACTATTAAAATCAAGAAATTGTAAAACGTTTTCAACATGTAAGTTTTTAATCTTATAAAATGAAGTGTTATTCTATTTTAGAACAATTTATTCTTGCAATTTTTAAAAGAAAAGTATACAATACAAGTGTTGGAATTATTCGAAACAACACAGCAAGTTAAAATAAGGCTTTGTCCGTACACAACTTGAAAAAGTGCGCACCGATTCGGTGCTTTTTATTTTATTATACAAACTTATTGTGGCCGCATTTTTGTTAAAAAACAAATAATATCGTTGTACTTTCATAAAATATAAGTAGAGTAAGTAAGAAATACAGATTTCTCTTTAGATTATGGATGTTCTAAAGAATAGCAATATAAAATAAAAAGAACTGGGATAATTAACTATCCTAGTTCTTATTTTTACATGAAATATTCTTCTATTCCCCCTCAGATAACTCTTTTCCCAGTTGGACGAGGTAATCTTTCAAATCATCTTTGACTTGTGGGTGCTTGAGGGCGTAGTCAATAGATGTTTTCATAAAGCCAAACTTATCCCCAACGTCGTAACGAGCTCCTGTAAATTCACGGGCGAAAACACGTTGTGTTTTATTAAGCGTATCGATAGCGTCAGTAAGTTGGATTTCATTTCCAGCACCAGGTGCTTGCTTTTCGAGGATTTCAAAAATTTCCGGTGTGAGCAGATAGCGTCCGATGATTGCCAAATCACTTGGAGCATCTTCTGGAGCTGGTTTTTCAACGAAAGTTTCGACACTGTAGAGACCATTAATCCCTTCGCCTTGAGGCGCGATAACTCCATATGCTGAAACTTCTTCATGAGGGACAGGCATAACAGCAATTGTTGATGCGTGAGTTGTCTCGTAATCATTCATCAATTGTTTTGTCAAAGGTACAGCGTGGTCATCTGTGATATCCATTAGATCGTCACCCAGCATGACAACGAAGGGCTCATTCCCTACAAAAGCTTTTGCTTGTAAGACAGCATCTCCCAAACCACGAGGATGGCTTTGACGGATAAAGTGAAGGCGAATGCCAGTTGTTTCGTCTACCAGTTTTAGTAAGTCATGTTTGCCTTTTTCTTTGAGGTTGTATTCAAGCTCAAAGTTTGAGTCGAAGTGGTCCTCTATAGAACGTTTTGACTTACCAGTGACAACCAGAATATCTTCAATACCTGATTTAAGAGCTTCTTCTACGATAAATTGGATAGTTGGTTTGTCTACAATTGGCAACATTTCTTTAGCAAGTGCTTTGGTTGCTGGTAAAAATCGAGTCCCAAGTCCAGCGGCAGGGATGACTGCCTTTCTAACTTTTGATGTCATAAGAATCCTTTCTCTAGAGGGTTAAGACCACTCATTTTCTGCTTTAAATTCATTGTTCATGATGTCATAAATGGCATCTTTGATATTGGTTCCGTGGTAGATAACTTGGTAAATAGCCTGTGTAATGGGCATATAGACTCCAAGTTCTTGCGCTAGTTCATAGGCTGCTCGAGTCGTTGAGATTCCTTCAATCACCATGCCCATATTGGCTTCGATATCAGCTAGAGATTCTCCACGACCAAGAGCATCTCCGGCTCTCCAGTTACGAGAGTGGATGGAGGTTCCCGTTACGATCAAGTCTCCTACACCAGACAAGCCACTATAGGTCAATGGACTGGCACCGAGTGCTACTCCTAAGCGGGTAATTTCTGCCAAGCCTCGAGCGATGATGGCTGCCTTGGCATTGTCACCAAATCCCAGACCATGTAAAGCACCGGCACCGACAGCAATAATATTTTTAAGAGCACCAGCGGTTTCGACCCCGATAACATCCGTATTGGTATAAAGTCGGAAGTAGTGATTACTAAAGAGTTCTTGAACGTATTGAGCGGTTTGTAAATCTTTAGAAGCAGCAGTGATTAAAGTTAGGTCACGCACAATGGTTTCTTCTGCATGACTAGGTCCTGAAACAACGACAATATCACTGCGGAGATGTTCAGGAATTTCTTCTTCAAGGATAGTTGATAATCGTTTATGGCTATCAGGTTCTAATCCCTTTGATGCGTGCATGATGATAGCCTTATGGTCCAAGGTTTTTGCAACTTGTTGGGCAACAAGTCGTGTCACTTTTGTTGGGACAACAAACAAAATCGCATCTACATCTTTCAGTGCCTCTGCTAAGTCGGTGTAGGCAATGATATTTTCATCTAGAACGACATCTTTAAAGTAGTGTTTGTTAGTATGATAGGTATTAATTTCATTGATTTGCTCGGGAATGTTTCCCCAAATACGTACCTCGTGTCCATTGTCATTTAAGACTTGTGAAAGGGCAGTTCCCCAAGAACCAGGCCCCAAGACGGCGATGGTTTGTTTTTCCATATTCCCCTCCTTTATAACCTTCTTTTTACTATTTTACCATAAAAACCTTTATCATGCATTACTGTAGATGAAAGCGCACTAATTTGTATCAAGGAGACTTCTTTGACAAGTTCCCACTTTTTTGCTAGAATAACATCACACAAACAGAATGAGAAGGAGCTGACGCATTGTCGCTCCCTTTTGTCTATTTTTTAAGGAGAAAGTATGCTGATTCAGAAAATAAAAACCTACAAGTGGCAGGCCTTGGCTTCGCTCCTGATGACAGGCTTGATGGTTGCTAGTTCACTTTTGCAACCGCGTTATCTGCAGGAAGTGTTAGACGCCCTCCTTGCTGGGAAATATGAAGCCATTTATAGTATAGGGGCTTGGTTGATTGGTGTGGCCTTGGTCGGTCTAGTTGCTGGTGGTCTTAATGTTGTCCTAGCAGCCTATATTGCCCAAGGAGTTTCATCCGATCTTCGAGAGGATGCCTTCCGTAAAATCCAAACCTTTTCTTATGCCAATATTGAACAATTTAATGCGGGAAATCTAGTCGTTCGCATGACAAATGATATCAACCAGATTCAGAACGTGGTCATGATGACCTTCCAAATTCTTTTCAGACTTCCCCTCTTGTTCATCGGTTCGTTTATCTTGGCGGTTCAAACCCTACCTTCTCTGTGGTGGGTGATTGTTCTCATGGTGATCTTAATTTTTGGTTTGACTGCTGTCATGATGGGTATGATGGGGCCTCGTTTTGCCAAGTTTCAAACCCTTCTTGAACGCATCAATGCCATTGCCAAGGAAAATCTGCGTGGCGTTCGTGTGGTCAAGTCCTTTGTCCAAGAAAAAGAGCAGTTTGCTAAGTTTACGGAGGTTTCAGACGAGCTACTCGGTCAAAATCTTTACATTGGTTATGCCTTTTCAGTAGTGGAACCCTTTATGATGTTGGTCGGTTATGGGTCGGTATTCCTCTCTATTTGGCTAGTTGCAGGGATGGTTCAGTCGGATCCGTCAGTTGTTGGCTCCATTGCTTCCTTTGTCAATTACCTAAGCCAGATTATCTTTACCATTGTTATGGTTGGATTTTTGGGAAATTCTGTCAGTCGTGCCATGATTTCTATGCGTCGTATTCGAGAAATTCTTGACGCAGAGCCAGCCATGACCTTCAAGGATGTGCCAGATGAAGAGTTGGTCGGAAGTCTTAGCTTTGAAAATGTGACCTTTACCTATCCAATGGACAAGGAACCGATGCTGAAAGATGTGACCTTTACTATCGAACCTGGTCAGATGGTTGGTGTAGTTGGAGCCACTGGTGCAGGAAAATCAACCTTGGCTCAATTGATTCCACGTCTCTTTGACCCGCAGGAAGGGGCTATCAAAATCGGAGGCAAGGATATTCGAGAAGTGAGTGAAGGGACCCTGCGTAAAGCTGTCTCTATCGTTCTCCAACGTGCCATTCTCTTTAGTGGGACGATTGCTGATAACTTGAGACAGGGCAAAGGAGATGCCACTCTATTTGAAATGGAGCGAGCAGCCAATATTGCTCAAGCCAGTGAATTCATTCATCGTATGGAAAAAACCTTTGAAAGTCCAGTTGAGGAACGGGGAACCAATTTCTCTGGTGGACAAAAGCAAAGGATGTCGATTGCGCGTGGGATTGTCAGCAATCCACGTATTCTGATTTTTGACGATTCGACCTCGGCCTTGGATGCCAAGTCAGAGCGCCTGGTTCAAGAAGCCTTGAATAAGGACTTGAAGGGGACGACAACCATTATCATCGCGCAAAAGATTAGCTCGGTTGTCCATGCAGACAAGATCTTGGTACTGGATCAAGGACGATTGATTGGTCAAGGTACGCATGCAGACTTGGTTGCCAACAATGCTGTTTACCGTGAAATCTACGAAACACAGAAAGGAAAGGAGGAGTAACATGAAAACAGTTCAATTTTTTTGGAATTATTTTAAAGTCTATAAGCTATCATTTGTAGTTGTCATACTGATGATTGTTCTAGCGACTCTTGCCCAAGCCCTCTTTCCAGTCTTTTCTGGACAAGCGGTGACGCAGCTAGCTAATTTAGTTCAAGCTTATCAAAATGGCAATCCAGAACTTGTTTGGCAAAGTCTATCAGGAATCATGGTCAATCTTGGCCTGCTGGTTTTGGTTCTCTTTATCTCTAGTGTCATATACATGTGTCTCATGACGCGCGTGATTGCAGAGTCGACCAATGAGATGCGCAAAGGCCTCTTCGGTAAGCTTGCTCGCTTGACGGTTTCTTTCTTTGACCGCCGACAAGATGGCGATATCCTGTCTCGTTTTACCAGTGATTTGGATAATATCCTCCAAGCTTTTAACGAAAGCTTGATTCAGGTCATGAGCAACATCGTTCTATACATTGGTCTGATTCTTGTCATGTTTTCGAGAAATGTAACGCTGGCTCTCATCACCATTGCCAGCACACCAGTGGCCTTCCTCATGCTGATTTTCATCGTAAAAATGGCACGCAAATACACCAATCTCCAGCAGAAAGAGGTAGGGAAACTCAACGCCTATATGGATGAGAGTATCTCAGGACAAAAAGCCGTGATTGTGCAAGGAATTCAAAAGGATATGATGGCAGGATTTCTTGAGCAAAATGAGCGCGTGCGCAAGGCAACCTTTAAAGGAAGAATGTTCTCAGGAATTCTCTTCCCTGTCATGAATGGCATGAGTCTGGTTAATACAGCCGTCGTCATCTTTGCTGGTTCAGCTATTCTATTAAACGATAAGACTATTGAAACAAGTACAGCCTTAGGTTTGATTGTTATGTTTGCCCAATTTTCACAGCAGTACTACCAGCCTATTATCCAAGTTGCAGCTAGTTGGGGAAGCCTTCAGTTAGCCTTTACTGGGGCTGAACGGATTCAGGAAATGTTTGATGCAGAGGAAGAAATCCGACCTGAAAAGGCTCCAATCTTCACTAAGTTGCAAGAAGGTGTTGAAATTAGTCATATTGATTTTTCATACTTGCCTGATAAACCTATTTTGAAAGATGTCAGCATTTCCGCTCCGAAAGGCCAGATGACAGCGGTTGTTGGGCCGACAGGGTCAGGGAAAACGACTATTATGAACCTCATCAATCGCTTTTATGATGTTGATGCTGGTGGTATTTATTTTGACGGCAAAGACATTCGTGACTATGATTTAGATAGTCTCAGAAGCAAGGTGGGGATTGTCTTGCAAGATTCGGTCTTGTTTAGCGGAACGATTCGAGACAATATCCGTTTCGGTGTGCCAGATGCTAGTCAAGAAATGGTTGAGGCAGCAGCCAAGGCAACCCACATTCACGACTATATCGAAAGCTTACCTGACAAATACGATACCCTTATCGATGATGATCAAAGCATCTTCTCGACAGGACAAAAGCAATTGATTTCTATCGCTCGAACCCTGATGACAGATCCAGAAGTTCTCATTCTAGATGAAGCAACTTCAAACGTAGATACGGTGACAGAAAGCAAGATTCAGCATGCCATGGAGGCGGTTGTAGCAGGCAGAACTAGTTTCGTCATTGCCCACCGTTTGAAGACCATCCTCAATGCAGACCAGATTATTGTCCTTAAAGATGGAGAAGTCATTGAACGCGGTAACCACTATGAACTTTTGAAACTAGGTGGCTTCTACTCAGAACTCTATCACAATCAATTTGTTTTTGAATAAGAAAAAAGTTGTCCCCTTGGGCAGCTTTTTCTTGTTCATAAAAAATATTTATTACGGACTTAAAAAAAACATATTAGACGAAAGGTGTTTTGAGTGATATGATAGGACTATCGTTAATATTCGAAAGGAGAGACATCATGGCTAGAACGGTTGTAGGAGTTGCTGCAAATCTATGTCCCGTAGACGCAGAAGGTAAAAACATTCATTCATCTGTATCTTGTAGATTCGCAGAGAGCATTCGTCAAGTCGGTGGTCTCCCTTTAGTCATTCCTATTGGTGATGAGTCAGTTGTTCGCGATTATGTAGAAATGATTGACAAACTTATCTTGACAGGCGGTCAAAATGTCCATCCTCAGTTTTATGGAGAGAAAAAGACCATCGAGAGTGATGATTACAACCTAGTGCGTGACGAATTTGAATTGGCGCTCTTGAAAGAAGCGCTTCGTCAGAATAAACCAATCATGGCAATCTGTCGCGGTGTCCAACTTGTTAATGTTGCCTTTGGTGGAACTCTCAATCAAGAAATCGAAGGCCACTGGCAAGGACTACCTTTCGGGACATCTCATTCTATTGAGACAGTAGAAGGAAGTGTGGTGGCTAAGCTATTTGGAAAAGAAAGTCAAGTTAATTCCGTTCATCGTCAGAGTATTAAAGATTTGGCACCTAATTTCCGTGTAACTGCTATTGACCCAAGAGACCAGACCATCGAAGCGATTGAGTCTATCGATGAGCACCGCATTATTGGTTTGCAGTGGCATCCAGAGTTTCTGGTTAATGAAGAAGATGGCAATTTAGAATTATTTGAGTATTTATTGAATGAACTGTAACGACTGGGACATCTGGTCGTTCTTTCTTTTATTTTTTCAAAATTTTTGGAATGTGGAATTTTTACGCAAACGTTTGAATTCTGATAAAAATTGGAGAAATTCGACAAAAAAACTTGAAAAAAACGAAGGTAAGCGTTATGATAGAAAAGAAGAAATATTGGAGGAATAACATGTCACATATTAAATTTGATTATTCAAAAGTTTTAGACAAATTTGTTGCACCACATGAAGTGGAATACATGCAATCACAAGTAACAGCAGCAGATGAATTGATCCGTAAAGGAACTGGTGCTGGTAGCGACTTCTTGGGATGGTTGGACCTTCCTGAAAACTACGACCGTGAAGAATTTGACCGCATCTTGAAAGCTGCTGAGCAAATCAAATCAGACAGCGATGTTTTGGTTGTGATCGGTATCGGTGGATCTTACCTTGGTGCAAAAGCAGCAATCGACTTCTTGAATCACCATTTTGCTAACTTGCAAACAAAAGAAGAACGCAAGGCTCCACAAATCCTTTACGCTGGAAACTCAATCTCATCTACTTACCTTGCTGACTTGGTAGAGTACGTAGCTGATAAAGATTTCTCAGTAAACGTGATTTCTAAATCAGGTACAACAACTGAACCAGCTATTGCTTTCCGTGTCTTCAAAGAACTTTTGGTTAAGAAATACGGTCAAGAAGAAGCAAACAAACGTATCTATGCAACAACTGACCGCCAAAAAGGTGCTGTTAAGGTTGAAGCAGACGCTAACAGTTGGGAAACATTTGTGGTTCCAGATGACATCGGTGGACGTTTCTCAGTATTGACAGCAGTTGGTTTGCTTCCAATCGCAGCATCAGGAGCTGATATCAAAGCCCTTATGGAAGGTGCGAACGCAGCTCGTAAAGATTACACTTCAGATAAAATCTCTGAAAACGAAGCTTACCAATACGCAGCAGTTCGTAACATCCTTTACCGTAAAGGCTATGCAACTGAAATCTTGGTAAACTATGAGCCATCACTTCAATACTTCTCAGAATGGTGGAAGCAATTGGCTGGTGAATCAGAAGGGAAAGACCAAAAAGGTATCTACCCAACCTCAGCCAACTTCTCAACTGACTTGCACTCATTGGGTCAATTTATCCAAGAAGGAACTCGTATCATGTTTGAAACAGTTGTTCGTGTTGACAAACCTCGTAAGAATGTGATTATCCCTACCTTGGAAGAAGACCTTGATGGACTTGGTTACCTTCAAGGAAAAGACGTTGATTTTGTAAATAAAAAAGCAACTGACGGTGTTCTTCTTGCCCACACAGATGGTGATGTACCAAACATGTATGTGACTCTTCCAGAGCAAGACGCTTTCACTCTTGGTTACACTATCTACTTCTTCGAATTGGCAATTGCCCTTTCAGGTTACTTGAACGCTATCAACCCATTTGACCAACCAGGTGTTGAAGCATACAAACGTAACATGTTTGCCCTTCTTGGAAAACCAGGATTTGAAGAATTGAGCAAAGAACTTAACGCACGTCTATAATAGAAGAAAAGAGTGGTTTGTCCACTCTTTTTACTCTCTTTATCCATAGAAATTGGACTCAGCCAAGACTTGTGATATAATATAGAGAGCAAAAAGGCAGACGCCTAGAGACTTTATAGGAGAAACTATGTCAAAAGATATCCGCGTACGTTACGCACCAAGTCCAACAGGACTACTACACATCGGAAATGCCCGTACAGCATTGTTCAACTACCTTTACGCACGTCATCACGGTGGAACTTTTATTATCCGTATCGAAGATACTGATCGTAAACGCCATGTCGAAGATGGTGAACGTTCACAGCTTGAAAACCTTCGCTGGTTAGGTATGGATTGGGATGAAAGTCCAGAAACACATGAAAACTACCGCCAGTCTGAGCGTTTGGACTTGTATCAAAAATACATCGACCAACTGTTAGCTGAAGGAAAAGCCTATAAATCTTACGTTACAGAAGAAGAGTTGGCAGCTGAACGCGAACGCCAAGAAGCAGCTGGTGAAACACCACGCTATATCAATGAATACCTTGGCATGAGTGAAGAGGAAAAAGCGGCTTACATCTCAGAACGTGAAGCAGCAGGAATCATCCCAACGGTTCGTTTGGCTGTCAATGAGTCAGGTATCTACAAGTGGCATGATATGGTCAAAGGTGATATCGAATTTGAAGGTGGCAATATCGGTGGTGACTGGGTTATCCAAAAGAAAGACGGTTACCCAACTTACAACTTTGCCGTTGTCATCGATGACCATGATATGCAAATCTCCCATGTTATCCGTGGAGACGACCACATTGCCAACACACCAAAACAGCTTATGGTCTATGAAGCACTTGGTTGGGAAGCTCCAGAGTTCGGTCATATGACCTTGATTATCAACTCTGAAACTGGGAAAAAATTGTCTAAACGTGACACCAACACCCTTCAGTTTATCGAAGACTACCGTAAAAAAGGTTATTTACCAGAAGCAGTCTTTAACTTTATTGCTCTTCTTGGTTGGAACCCAGGTGGCGAAGATGAAATCTTCTCTCGTGAAGAACTCATTAAACTTTTCGATGAAAACCGCCTGAGCAAGTCTCCAGCAGCCTTTGACCAGAAAAAACTCGACTGGATGAGCAATGACTATATCAAGAATGCAGACCTAGAAACTATCTTTGAAATGGCAAAACCATTCTTAGAGGAAGCAGGCCGTTTAACTGACAAGGCTGAAAAATTAGTTGAGCTATATAAACCACAAATGAAATCAGTAGATGAGATTATCCCATTGACAGATCTCTTCTTCTCAGATTTCCCAGAATTGACCGAAGCAGAGCGTGAAGTCATGGCGGGTGAAACAGTCCCAACAGTTCTTGAAGCCTTTAAAGCAAAACTTGAAGCGATGACAGATGCAGAATTTGTGACAGAAAATATTTTCCCACAAATCAAAGCTGTCCAAAAAGAAACAGGTATTAAAGGGAAAAATCTTTTCATGCCGATTCGTATTGCTGTATCAGGTGAAATGCATGGTCCAGAATTGCCAGATACGATCTTTTTGTTAGGCCGTAAAAAATCAATCCAGCATATCGAAAATATGTTAAAAGAAATCTCTAAATAAGAAGGATGTAATAATGGACATCTGGGAAAAGATGTACGAAGAAGCACAGAAATTATATAATCCACATGAAGTATCTGATTTTGTTTATGCTAACCATGTCGTAGCCGCAGTAGAAGCAGAAGATGGACAAATATTTACAGGTTTCTGTATGGAGGGAACCTGTGGTGTTTTCCATCTCTGCGCAGAGCGTGCGGCACTCTTTAATATGTATCAATTCTCGGGACAAACTAAGGTTAAAAAAGTCTTAGCCTTTCGAGACAAACCACCTTATGGTGGAAGTTCGGGTATGCCTTGTGGCGCTTGCAGAGAGTTCCTCTTAGAGTTGAACGCTGAAAATAAGGACGCAGAATTCATGATGGACTACGATACAAGAAAGACGGTGAAAATCGCAGAACTAATCCCATATTGGTGGGGAGAAGAACGTGCTTCTAAGTTTAATAATCAATAGAAGAGTCAGTATAATTCTGGCTCTTTTTACTTAATTTGAAAAAAGATAAAAAAAGTTGTTGACAAGTTAGAAAAAGTCTGTATAATAGTAAGAGTTGAAAACAACTCTGGTCCGTTGGTCAAGGGGTTAAGACACCGCCTTTTCACGGCGGTAACACGGGTTCGAATCCCGTACGGACTATGGTATGTTGCGGTTGAAGCACTTGATGAAAAAAAGTTTCAAAAAAGTTTCAAAAAAGTGTTGACAAGCGAA
>NZ_KV794545.1:0-673 GCF_001808785.1 Streptococcus sp. HMSC077D04
CAGTTGAAGGATTCAGACATTGTCAATGAAATTAAGGGGGGTTATGTGATTAAGGTAGACGGGAAATACTATGTTTACCTGAAAGATGCAGCTCATGCGGATAATATTCGAACAAAAGAAGAAATCACTCGTCAGAAGCAGGAACACGGTAGTAATCACGGAGGTGGTTCTAGCGATAAAGCGGTAGTCGCTGCTAGAGCTCAAGGCCGTTATACAACGGATGATGGTTATATCTTTAATGCCTCTGATATCATTGAGGACACGGGTGATGCCTATATCGTTCCTCATGGCAATCATTTCCACTATATTCCTAAGAGTGACTTGTCTGCCAGTGAATTAGCTGCAGCTCGAGCCTTCCTAGCTGGGAAAGGTAATCAACCAAGCTCAGTTGGGTATCGTCCTTCAACAAATTCTTCTAGCAGTAGCGCATCAGAGACATCGAATAGTAGTTCATATGGACAAACGAATCAAAGCAATGTTGAAGCAAATACCAGAAGATGGGCTCCAAGTGTTAGCCCACAGGTGGATAATAGTTATCAAGCAAATCCAAGTGAAGACGTATCTAGTCTCTTGAAACAGCTTTATGCCTTGCCACTTAGCCAACGACATGTGGAATCAGATGGGCTTGTCTTTGATCCGGTGCAGATTACAAGAAAAACTGCGAATGGTGTTG
>NZ_KV794545.1:773-2420 GCF_001808785.1 Streptococcus sp. HMSC077D04
TCTGAAAATTATCAAGGAAATCATACTACTGCAGGTGGTAAAGAATTAAAACCGATTCCGACTCCAAGCCTTCCAAATCCAATTCCATCTCCTGTTTTGCCAGCTCTTACCTTAAAACCTTTGAAACCTATTGTAAAGCCGGCTCCTACTCTAAATCCTAAAATAGACTCAAATTCTTCTTTGGTTAGCCAGCTGGTACGAAAAGTTGGAGAAGGATATGTTTTCGAAGAAAAAGGAATCTCACGCTATGTTTTTGCGAAAGATTTACCATCTGAAACTGTTAAAAATCTTGAAAGCAAGTTATCAAAACAAGAGAGTGTATCACACGCTTTAAATGCTAAAAAAGAAAAAGTTGCTCCTCGTGACCAAGAATTTTATGATAAAGCATATAATTTATTGGCCGAGGCTCATAAAGCATTGTCTGAAAATAAGGGTCGTACTTCTGATTTCCAAGCTTTGGACAAATTAGCAGAACGATTGAATGATGAATCGACTAATAAAGGAAAATTGGTAGATGATTTATTGTCATTCTTAGCACCAATTACCCACCCAGAGCGACTTGGAAAACCAAATTCTCAAATTGAATATACCGAAAACGAAGTTCGTATTGCTCAACTAGCTGATAAGTATACAACGTCAGATGGTTACATTTTTGACGAACATGATATTATCAGTGATGAAGGAGATGCCTATGTAACACCTCATATGGGCCATAGTCACTGGATTGGAAAAGACAGCCTTTCTGATAAGGAAAAAGCTGCGGCTCAATCTTATACCAAGGAAAAAGGTATTTTACCTCCATCTCCAGACGCAGATGCTCAAGCAAATCCAACTGGAGATAGTGCAGCGGCCATTTACAATCGTGTGAAAGGGGAAAAACGAATTCCACTCGTTCGACTTCCATACATGGTCGAGCATACAGTTGAAGTTAAAAATGGTAATTTGATTATTCCTCATAAGGATCATTACCATAACATTAAATTTGCTTGGTTTGATGATCATTCATACAAGGCTCCAAATGGTTATACTCTGGAAGACTTATTTGCGACGATTAAATACTATGTTGAACATCCTGACGAACGTCCACATTCTAATGATGGATGGGGCAATGCCAGCGAGCATGTCTTAGGTAAGAAAGACCACAGTGAAGATCCCAAAAAGAACTTCAAAGCGGATGAAGAACCAGTAGAGGAAACACCTGCTGAGCCAGAAGTCCCTCAAGTGGAGACTGAAAAAGTAGAAGCCAAGCTCAAAGAAGCAGAAGCTTTACTTGCTAAAGTAACGGATGCTAGTCTGAAAGGCAATGCGACAGAAACCCTAGCTGGTTTACGAAATAATTTGAGCCTGCAAACCATGGATAATAATGGTATCATGGCAGAAGCAGAAAAATTACTTGCGTTGTTAAAAGGTAGTAATCCTTCACCTGTAAATAAGGAAAAAACAAACTAATGAAAAATGGGAGTCTCGATAAAGGGGCTTTCATTTTTATTATGTATATACGAAAAATTCTTGACAAGCAGTACTAAAAAGAGTAAACTATTAACTAGTTAATTAACTGGTTTATTGTTTTATAGTGAATCAAATAGAGTCAAGAAAAGAGGAAAGAATGAAAATCAATAAAAAATATCTAGCTGGGTCAGCAGCTGC
>NZ_KV794546.1:0-242 GCF_001808785.1 Streptococcus sp. HMSC077D04
TCAGCCATGTTTCTTTGTCGTCTTCGCTGATTTGACCGTCAATGGCAGATGCTACCTCAATCGCCATAATATACATCGCACGCTTGTCAACCGTTAAAATATCTAGATGAGTGGAAATAATTCGCAAATAATCACCTTTCTCGCGCCCATCGCTTTCATAGGAATTTTCAAAATCCAATATTATATACTCGTATTTAAATGAATTCCACGGATTATCTCCTATTTTAAAATCAGTTACCCCC
>NZ_KV794547.1:0-4524 GCF_001808785.1 Streptococcus sp. HMSC077D04
CAGTTGAAGGATTCAGACATTGTCAATGAAATCAAGGGTGGCTATGTGATTAAGGTAGATGGTAAGTATTATGTCTATCTAAAGGATGCAGCACATGCTGATAATGTTCGCTCAAAAGAAGAAATCACTCGTCAGAAGCAAGAACACAGTAGTAATCACGGAGGAGGTTCTAACGATAATGCGGTAGTCGCTGCTAGAGCTCAAGGCCGCTATACAACGGATGATGGTTATATCTTTAATGCGTCTGATATTATAGAAGATACAGGCGATGCCTATATCGTTCCTCATGGCAATCATTTCCACTATATTCCTAAGAGTGACTTGTCTGCCAGTGAATTAGCTGCAGCTCGAGCCTTCTTATCTGGAAAAGGTAATCAACCAAGCTCAGTTGGCTATCGTCCTTCGACAAATTCTTCTAGCAGTAGCTCATCAGAGACACCGAATAGTAGTTCATATGGACAAACGAATCAAAGCAATGTTGAAGCAAATACCAGAAGATGGACTCCAAGTGTTAGCCCACAAGTGGATAATAGTTATCAAGCAAGTCCAAGTGAAGACGTATCCAGTCTCTTGAAACAGCTTTATGCCTTACCGCTTAGCCAACGACATGTGGAATCAGATGGACTTGTTTTTGATCCAGCGCAGATTACAAGAAAAACTGCGAATGGTGTTGCAGTGCCTCACGGAGACCATTATCACTTTATCCCTTATTCTCAAATGTCTGATTTAGAACAGAAGATTGCGAGAATGATTTCTGAAAATTATCAAGGAAATCATACTACTGCGGGTGGTAAAGAATTAAAACCAATTCCGACTCCAAGCCTTCCAAATCCAATTCCGATTCCAATCCCTGCTCCAGAGCCTACCCCAATACCAAGTCCACAACCTGTACCAAATCCACAACTAACTCCAAGCAATCCAATTGATGGAAAATTAGTAAAACAGGTGATTCGAAAGGTGGTTGATGGTTATGTCTTCGAAGAGAATGGAATTTCGCGTTATATTTCTACCAAGGAACTTTCAGCAGAAACTGTTGCAGCCATTGATGATAAACTTGCTAAACAAGAAAGTTTGTCTCATGAGTTAGGAGCTAAGAAAACCAATCTTGCATCTGGTGATCAAAAATTTTACAACAAAGTTTATGATTTACTAGCAACAGTTCATCAAGATTTGGTTTCCAATAAAGGGCGCCAAGCTGATTTTGACGCTTTGGATAGACTATTGGAACGTCTCAACGATGAGTCAAGTGATAAAGTCAAGTTAGTTGATGATATCCTTGCTTTTCTAGCGCCGATTCGTCATCCAGAACGTTTAGGAAAACCAAATGCACAAATAGCTTACACAGATGATGAGATTCAAGTAGCCAAGTTGGCAGGCAAGTATACAACAGAAGATGGCTATATCTTTGATCCTCGTGATATCACCAGTGATGAGGGGGATGCCTATGTAACTCCGCATATGAGCCACAGTCATTGGATTAAGAAAGAAAGTTTGTCTGAAGCTGAAAGAGCAGCAGGTCAAGCTTATGCTAAAGAGAAAGGTTTGACGCCTCCTTCAACAAATCATCAAAGTTCAGGAAATACTGAGGCTAAGGGAGCAGAAGCGATTTACAATAGAGTAAAAGCAGCTAAGAAGGTACCACTTGACCGTATGCCTTACAATCTCCAACATACTGTGGAAGTTAAAAATGGAAGTTTGATTATACCTCATTATGACCATTACCATAACATCAAATTTGAGTGGTTTGACGAAGGACTTTATGAGGCACCTAAGGGGTATACTTTAGAAGAGCTATTTGAAACTGTGAAGTATTATGTCGAACATCCAAACGAACGTCCGCATTCAGATAGTGGTTGGGGCAATGCGAGCGACCATGTTCAAAGAAACCACAATAGTCAAGCTGCTAACAACAATCAAACAGAGAAACCAACAGAGGAGAAACCTCAGACAGAAAAAATTGAGGAGGAAAAACCTCGCGAAGAAAAACCGAAAAATGAGAAAGCAGAATCTCCAAAACCAAAAGAACCAGAGGAATCAGAAGAAGAATCACCATCGGAACCAGAGGAACATCAGGTTGAAACTGAAAAGGTTGAAGAAAAACTGAGAGAGGCGGAAGAGTTACTTAAAAAGATTAAGGATCCAATTCTTAAGTCCAATGCCAACGAAACTCTCACAGGATTAAAAAATAACCTGTTATTTGGTTCTCAGGATAACAATACTATTATGGCAGAAGCTGAAAAGCTATTAGTCTTGTTAAAGGAGAGTAAGTAACTATACAACTATTATAGAAGATAAAAAGGGAGCAGAATATGGATTCTGTTCTCTTTTTTATGAAATTGTGTAAAAATTCTTGACATATTTTCTAAATAAAGATAAACTATTTACTAGTTAATTAAATGGTTAAACACTAGTTAAGGAGTTATAGTGAAAAAGAGGACGATTTTAGTATTGATGACCAGTGTATTGGCTCTGGTATTAGCTGCTTGTGGCCAAAAGGAAAGCCAGTCAGGTAAAGGGATGAAAATTGTGACCAGTTTTTATCCTATCTATGCCATGGTCAAGGAAGTATCTGGTGACTTGAATGATGTTCGAATGATTCAGTCAAGTAACGGAATTCACTCCTTCGAACCTTCAGCAAATGATATTGCAGCCATCTATGATGCAGATGTCTTTGTTTACCATTCGCATACGCTCGAATCATGGGCGGGAAGTCTGGACCCCAATCTAAAAAAATCTAAAGTTAAGGTTTTAGAGGCTTCAGAGGGAATGACTTTAGACCGCGTCCCAGGGCTAGAAGATGTGGAAGCAGGGGATGGAGTTGATGAAAAAACGCTCTATGACCCTCATACTTGGCTAGATCCTGAAAAAGCTGGAGAAGAAGCTCAGATTATCGCTGATAAACTGTCAGAGGTTGATAGTGAACATAAAGAAACTTATCAAAAAAATGCGCAAGCTTTTATCAAAAAAGCTCAAGAATTGACTAAGAAATTTCAACCTAAATTTGAAAAAGCGAGTCAGAAAACATTTGTAACCCAGCATACAGCCTTTTCTTATCTAGCGAAGAGGTTTGGACTCAATCAACTTGGAATCGCAGGTATCTCTCCAGAACAAGAACCAAGTCCAAGACAACTAACAGAAATTCAGGAATTTGTTAAAACCTATAAGGTTAAAACGATTTTTACAGAAAGTAATGCTTCTTCGAAAGTAGCTGAAACTCTTGTTAAATCAACAGGTGTGGGTCTAAAAACTCTGAATCCTTTAGAGGCAGACCCACAAAATGACAAGACTTATCTAGAAAACCTAGAAGACAATATGAGTATTTTAGCAGAAGAATTGAAATGAGGAGATTATGAAAATAAATAAGAAGAAACTTGCTGCTGGTGCAGCTGTCGTCCTTTCTTTAAGTCTGTGTATTTATGCATTGAATCAACATCAGACAGGAGAGAATAAAGATACGAATCGTGTATCTTATGTCGATGGGAAACAAGACACTCAAAAAACAGAGACACAAACACCAGATCAAGTCAGCAAAAAAGAAGATATCCAGGCTGAACAGATTGTTGTGAAAATCACTGATCAAGGTTATGTGACTTCACACGGTGATCATTTCCATTATTATAATGGGAAAGTTCCTTTTGATGCGATTTTCAGTGAAGAACTTTTGATGAAAGATGCCAATTATCAACTTAAAGACGCTGATGTTGTTAACGAAATCAAAGGTGGTTACATTATCAAGGTGGATGGTAAGTATTATGTTTACCTTAAGGATGTGGCACATGCGGATAACGTTCGTTCGAAGGACGAAATTGAACGCCAAAAACAAGGTCATACTCACGATGCACCAACATCTAATAGTGCAGTGGCGCTTGCTCAATCTCAAGGTCGCTATACTACTGATGATGGCTACATCTTTAATGCATCTGATATTATAGAGGATACTGGTGATGCTTATATCGTCCCTCACGGAGGACATTACCACTACATTCCAAAGAGTTCCTTGTCTGCTAGTGAATTGGCTGCAGCACAAGCTTACCTCTCTGGAACTAGAAATCAGCCTAGTGTGACTGACTATCGTCCAAGTACAAATGGGACTGGTCAAACTCCCAAGCCTATTCAACAGGCTGAAATACCAAGTAATAAATCCGAGAGTCTTCAAAGTCTATTACAGCAGCTTTATGCTCTTCCAAGTACTCAACGATATACTGAATCGGATGGTTTGACTTTTGACCCTGCTAAGATTTCAAGCAGAACACCAAGTGGTGTAGCGATTCCTCATGGAAATCACTATCATTTCATTCCATATACAAAGCTTTCTGCATTAGAAGAAAAGATTGCGAGAATGATTCCTCTAACTAGTGACAGTGTGAAACCAACACCATTGGAGAATCCAAGCAAACCAGCAGAAAAACCTACTCAGCAAAACCATCATCATGAGAAAGACGGTGATCATGGAAGTCAGGCACATAAGCATGAAGAACATGGACATGACGCTCATCATGATGAAGACCATGATCACGGTTTTGA
>NZ_KV794547.1:4624-5055 GCF_001808785.1 Streptococcus sp. HMSC077D04
CATGATGAAGACCATGATCACGGTTTTGATGCTAATCGTGTCATCAGTGAGGATGAACAAGGCTTTGTCATGTCACACGGTGACCACAATCATTACTTCTTTAAGAAAGATTTGACAGCAGAGCAAATTAAGTCGGCTCAAGATCATTTAAGAGGTAAGACGCCAGTAACACCAAGTCCAGCACATGATGATGAACACGATAAAGATAATCATGGGAACCATCATGATGAAGACCATGATCATGGTTTTGATGCCAATCGTGTCATCAGTGAGGATGATCAAGGCTTTGTCATGTCACACGGTGATCACAATCATTACTTCTTTAAGAAGAATCTAACACCAGAACAAATCAAGGCCGCGCAGGATCATTTGAGAGGTAAAACATCAGTAACACCAAGCCCAGCCCATGATGATGAACACGATAACGATAA
>NZ_KV794547.1:5155-24957 GCF_001808785.1 Streptococcus sp. HMSC077D04
CACAATCATTACTTCTTCAAGAAGGATTTGACTGCTGATCAAATCAAGGCAGCGCAAGAACACTTGAAAGGTGCAAGTCCAGCAACACCAAGTCCAGCCCATGATGATGAACACGATAACGATAATCATGGCCACAAACATGGTGAAGACCATGCTCACGGTTTTGATGCCGATCGTGTCATCAGTGAGGATGAGCAAGGTTTTGTCATGTCACACGGTGACCATAATCATTATTTCTTCAAGAAGGACTTGACAGCGGAGCAAATTAAGGCTGCACAGGATCATCTGAAAAGTAAAACGCCAGCAACACCAAATCCAGCTCATGATGACGATCACGATGAAGATAATCATGGACACCATCATGATGAAGACCATGATCACGGTTTTGATGCCGATCGTGTCATAAGTGAAGATGATCAAGGCTTTGTCATGAGTCATGGTGACCACAATCATTACTTCTTCAAGAAGGATTTGACAGCAGAGCAAATTAAGGCTGCACAAGACCATTTGAAAACACATCATGATGCAGAGCCTGTAAAACCTCTTGCTAAAACGGTAGAGTCTTTCTCAAGAGATGCTAGCGATGAAGAAAAGATTGCTTATATTTCTAAAACATACGGAGTTCCACTTGAAGCGATTAGAATTTCAAACGGATTCTTTGTCTTTGGAAATCCAGACCAAGCCTACGATCCAACTCATATCCATCCATATGCTGTTCGTAAAGAACACGTTCGTATTCCTCTTCAAACTGGAAATCCAGAACTTGATTTCCTAAATGAACTTTATACCACTGCTTTGCGAGATGGTGTGTCTCCTTATAGCTTGCAGGTAGAAAATGGTAGTTTTGTGATTCCTCATGGCGACCATAATCACTACATCAAGGTTCAAACTAAGGGCTATGAAGTGGCTTTGAAAAATAAAATTCCAGCTCTACAATCCAACTACCAACCTGGAGCTTTTGATGAGAAGGTAGTTTTGGCAAAAGTAGACCAACTTCTAGCTGAAAGCAGAAACATCTATAAAGACAAGCCTATCGAACAAAGACAGATTGAGTTAGCTTTAGGTCAGTTTACTGAAAACATGAAGAAACTGGCAACTAACTCTACAGCAGGTTATCTTGCAACACTGGATCTCTTTGATAAGCAATATATCCATATTGATGAAAGTGTCAAGCCTGTTAAAACAAGCGCTCTAGATAAGAAATATCAGGCCTTGATTGATAAAATCAATACACTGGACACAGACTCTTATGGACTTCCTAAGAAAGACCTTCTCGTTCGACTCCAAGAAGCTAAATTGGCTAAAGATGAGGCTGCTTTAGTAGCGGTTGAATCACAACTTCAAGCTCTTCAAGACTTTAATGATCGAACAGGTGTTACAACTGTAGAATACATCAAGTATTTCTACGAACACGTAAATGACGGTCGTTTGAGTGATGAACTTCGAAACAAAGTAGCTCAGTTGACTTGGACTTTGTATCAGTCTCAATCCTTCCTTAAGGCAGCAGAATTGAACAAATTATTC
The DNA here is from genome assembly GCF_001808785.1 of Streptococcus sp. HMSC077D04. Lineage (GTDB taxonomy): Bacteria > Bacillota > Bacilli > Lactobacillales > Streptococcaceae > Streptococcus > Streptococcus mitis_BX. Next base: position 6,680 of record NZ_KV794547.1, read on the forward strand.
CCAAGCATCTATCAGGCAAAACAAGAAGTGGAAGAAGCGTTGAAGGCTCAGCCAACTACTGCTAAATCGACTCAGACAGTTCTAGATACTGAAAAAGTAGATAACCAAACTGCCAAGACAGCCATTTATGGCTTCTTGAAAGAATTGTACGGAGACTTTATGCCTGAAGAGCATATGAATCGTGTCAGCAAGGAACAAGTAGAAAGTCTTTTGAGTAAGGCAACTCAACTCTTAGAGCAAATCCAAGAAGAAGGAATCAGACAATCCTTAGCAGAAGAAGTAGAAAATCTCAAAGCTGCTACAAACAAGGCTGATGCAGACTTGGATGAAGTAAACAGTCAGGTGAAAGATGTCTTGACTCGTATCGCTAGCGCCCTTCAACAAGAGAAAGAAAATGCAGAGCAAGATCCTCAGACACTTGTACTCTATCAAAAACTCTACGATATTCTCATGTCGCTTCATTCTTATTTAGAAAACAATAAGGGTTCTGATACGGACTTTGATAAGGTAGATGCTTTACTAGATCAACTTTCTGCTAAGAGTAAAGATAAGGCTGCTTTGCTTGAGTTGACAAAAGCTATTCTAGTCTTGAATCAAGAAATCAAGTCAAAATCAAGCGCAAGTGAAGAAGCAAGTCCAGCAACAAATGCTGAGGCAAATGGTGATAAGACAAGTCCCGAAACTGAAACATTAGCAACTGCAGAATCTAACAGTGAAACTGGCAGTGACGAAAACAAACCGAGCAACGCAACAGATTCTAAACCTGCTGAATCGGCTTCAGAAGAGGAAACCACAGAATCTACAACAAGTGCTGGAAATCAAGAAAAACCAGCAGAATAAAAAGAAAGGCGAAGTAGCTGAGCTACCTCGTCTTTTTTAGTCTCTATAAGCTACGATACCAATGATGGTATCAACTGCACGTTCCATAGTCTGAAGGCTGACGTATTCAAAACGTCCGTGCATATTTTCACCACCCGCAAAGATATTGGGAGTAGGGATTCCCATAAAGGAAATTTTAGAGCCGTCTGTCCCTCCACGGATTGGTTCGATTATAGGAGTGATACCTAAATCTTCCATAACGGCTTTAGCAATGGTAATTGGAGTCATATCTTTTTCAATGACTTCTTTCATATTGTAGTACTGGTCTGTCAAGTTTAGAGTGACACGGTCGCTACCAAGTTCTTGATTCATCTTATCAGTGATAGACTGCATAGCTGCTTTACGAGCTTCAAAGGCATCTTTTTCAAAATCACGAATGATGTAGCTTGCACGCGCCTCTTCGACACTACCTGTCACATCCATTAGGTGGTAGAAGCCTTGGTAACCTTCTGTTAACTCAGGTCGGTCATTCTCTGGAAGTTGATTATGAAAATCAATTGCTAGCTGAAGGGCATTGACCATCTGATCTTTGGCGGTACCAGGGTGGACATTGCGTCCTTGGAAATGCAATTCAGCCCCAGCTGCTGAGAAAGTCTCGTACTGAAGTTCTCCGAGAGGTCCGCCATCTACAGTATAGGCAAAATCAACATCAAAATCTTCTGCATCAAATTTATTAGCACCAACACCGATTTCCTCATCTGGACCAAAACCAACACGAATCTCACAGTGTTTGATTTCAGGATGAGCAGTCAGATATTCAATGGCAGTCATAATCTCAGCAATTCCTGACTTGTCATCAGCACCTAGTAAGGTTGTTCCATCGGTTGTGATGAGGGTTTGTCCTGGATATTTTTCAAGACTCTTGAAGTCGGCTGGATCGAGTTTGAAACCAGAATTTCCAAGTTCAATCACACCACCATCGTAGTTTTCAATTACCTGTGGCTTGACTCCTTCGGCATTAAAGTCAGCAGTATCCATGTGGGAGATAAAGCCAATTTTACGTGTTAATGATGGATCATTGGCTGGTAAGGTCCCAATTGCAAAACCATTTGGTAGATAATAAACATTTTGTAATCCAACACGTTTCATTTCAGGAATAAGGATATTTGTAGCAAAATCTACCTGACTCTGTGTACTTGGAGTAGTAGTAGAGTGTTCATCAGAGCGCGTGTTGACCTTAACGTAGGTTAAGAAGCGGTCCAAGAGATTGGGATAAGTCATAAAAAACTCCTTTTGAATTCATTTTTTCCATTGTATCATAGAAAAGAGAGAAAAACAAAAGACAGAAGTTGGGGAAATTCACTATGTTGGCGTTTACTTATTATTGAATAAATGATAAAATAAACTTGATAAAAATATCACAAGGAAGCGATTATGAAAAAAGCAATTTTAATGATGACTTTCGGTTCGCCAGAAGAGATTACCTTTGAAGGTGTGGCTGATTTTTTCACAAATATTCGTCGCGGAGTGAGACCTCAAGACCACGAGATTCAAACACTCTATGATAATTATGTACTTATTGGAGGTACGCCTCTGCAAAGAATTACCCGTGAAGAGGTTGATTTGGTAGAAGCTAGGCTGGGAAATGAATACAGTGTCTATTTTGCCAATAAGTTTTCTAGACCCTTTATTCCAGATGTGATCGGTCAGATGGAAGCAGACGGCATTGAACAGTGTATCTGCTTGATTTTGGAGCCTCATTATTCTTTCTACTCTGTCATGGGCTATGAAAAATTTTTAGAAAGCAAACAAATTCAATTTTTGGTCATTAAGGACTGGTATCAAGAAGAAGCACTCTTAAACTATTGGGCGGATGAAATTGGTAAGATTTTAAAAGAAGAAGTAAAGCAGGATAGCTTTAAAGTCATCTTTTCAGCCCACAGTGTGCCCATTTTTGCCTTGGATTTTGGCGATCCTTATATCGATCAAATTTTTGAAAATAGCAAGCTAGTCGCTGAAAAGCTGGGTTTGAGTTCCGAGCAATATACTAACACTTGGCAAAGTGAAAGTGATATTGGGATTCCATGGATTAAGCCAGATGTCTTGGAGTATCTTAGAGAGCAGAAAGAACATCCAGACCATTATATTTTTGTTCCTATCAGCTTCATCAGCGAGCATATTGAAGTCTTGTTTGACAACGATGTGGAATGTTATGACTTGTGTCAGGAATTTGGGGTGAACTATCATCGTCCACCAATGCCAAATACAGATTCTCGTTTGATTGATGCCTTGGTCAATACAGTCAGAGCCAATGAACATCAAGAATTTAAGGAATTTCTCCCTGAAGAAGAAACCTTTGATGAGTTAGTTCCTTCGGATGAAACTAAAAATATCTTGGCCGAATCTCAAGATTTACAAATGCCGGAATTTGTGAAAAAACTGATTGAGAAAAAAGGTCGGGAAAATGTTAAGATGCCTTATCTTATTAAGAAAATGCTTGAAAAAGCAGGTAAGTTACCAAAAGAGTAAAGAAAAAAGGATTTAGCTTTGTGCTAGATCCTTTTAATTGATTATTTTTTCTCAAGAAGAGCTTTGATCTCTTGAAGTACTTCCAACTCAGTTGGACCAGCTGGAGCTTCCTCAGCAGCTTCTTCTTTCTTAGTAAGGCTTTGAGCTTTTTCAATTCCTTTGATAACGAAGAAGAGAACAGTACCGATAACTAGGAAGTTGATAACAGCACTCAAGAATTTACCATATGTAACACCATTCCAAGCAAGCTCAGCGATGTTTTGTACTTTCGCAGCTTCCAAGGCTGGATTCAAAATAAGTGGGGTGATGATATCGTTAACAAGTGATGTAACGATTGCACCAAAAGCAGTAGCAATGATTACACCGACAGCAAGGTCAACAACATTACCACGAAGTAAAAATGCTTTAAGATCTTTTAACATTTTCATAATTTCCTTTCCATAATTTTAAATTTATTATAACTCAATTACAAATAAATTGCAAGATTAATGCTTGAAATTTACCTTGTTTTCTTAAAAATATACAATTTACTTAAAAAATAATTTAACATAATAATAGCAATTTGAGCCGATAAAGTCTCAATCTCATTAACTAAGTCCAGATTATTGTTAACGAACCGTCCAATGATTTCTGGAAAACGTGTAACAAAAATAAAAGTCAAGACAAGGTCAAGACCAAAAGTGAAGAGACGTGCTAGAGTAAATTTTACTAAACGTCTTGACCAATTCTTCCTAGCTTGCTTAAATACAAGTCTATCATTTGTAATAAATGCAAACAGAATACCGATACTATTTGCGAGTCCAGTAGCAAGGAGTTCTTGATGACTTAGTTGATAAATGACTAATCGGGATAGGATAGCTATAAGAGTAGTCGCTATACCAAAAAAGAGATAAGCAAAGAGTTCATTATCTAAGAGACATTGAATACGTTTTTTCATGCTTTTAGTATAGCATAAAGCAGGCTATTGTGCTATACTAGTAAGGTTGATTCAAGCAACCCTTGGTGCTTAGCTTCTTTCACCAAGCATATTACACGCGGACAACCCGCCAAAGGAGAAAAGATGAAAAAATTAACTATTCGTGATGTTGCAGATATTGCAATCGTCGCTGCTATCTATGTCGTTTTGACTGTTACACCGCCCCTAAATGCTATTAGCTATGGTGCTTATCAGTTTCGCATTTCAGAAATGATGAACTTTATGGCTTTTTACAATCCTAAGTATATCATCGGAGTTACTATCGGTTGTATGATTGCTAATTTCTTTAGCTTCGGACTGCTAGATGTCTTTGTTGGTGGTGGATCAACCCTAGTATTCCTTAGTCTAGGTGTTTGGCTTTTTGCAAAATACAGCAAAGATTACCTCTTTAATGGATTAATTCGAAAAGATCATTTCTTCTTTTCAATCCTCTTTTCAATTTCCATGTTTACTATCGCTGCAGAGTTGAATATCGTAGCGCAATTACCATTTTTCCTTACTTGGTTCACAACAGGGATTGGTGAATTTGCCTCATTAATTATTGGTGCGATTATCATTGGTAAAATTGGTCGTCGAATTGATTTAAGCAAATAGACGAAGAGAAGCTAGGTGGCTCTTACCTGGCTTTTTCTTATGGAAAATTTCTAAGGAAACTTGACAAGTTTTTCTAACTATAGTATACTTCTTAAGTAAGCTGATTTAGCTCAGTTGGCAGAGCGCATCCATGGTAAGGATGAGGTCGCCGGTTCAATCCCGGCAATTAGCATGATATTTACAGAGAAACTCTTGAACACAAGAGTTTTTTTCTTATGCTCGCGAGAAAAAATTCTGACTTTTGTATAATAAAAGTCATCCTGCAAAAATTTTTTATTGACAAAATCACTTATTTCTAGTAATATAATAGGCGCGATGAGTCGATAGGTAGTCTTCGGGCTACTATTGAGCATAAGGAGGTCATAACGCAGGAGCGGACCTTGATGAGTTGTGTGAACCTGCTCATCACATGAAGATGCCTCTTAGTCCCTGGTCTAACGACTGGGGATTTTTATTTTCCAAAATTGATGAAAAAGCTTTGCAATTCATGGAAAAAGTAGTATAATACATCTATTATAGAAATTTTTAGAAAATTCCGAAAGAGGTTATTTATGGGATATACAGTTGCTGTAGTCGGCGCGACAGGTGCTGTCGGAGCTCAGATGATAAAAATGTTGGAAGAATCAACACTTCCAATTGATAAAATTCGTTTACTTGCTTCTGCACGTTCAGCAGGCAAGACTTTGAAATTTAAAGATCAAGATATTACGATTGAAGAAACGACTGAAACAGCTTTTGAAGGAGTTGATATTGCTCTCTTTTCAGCAGGTGGTTCTACATCAGCTAAATATGCACCATACGCAGTTAAAGCTGGAGCGGTAGTAGTAGATAATACATCTTACTTCCGTCAAAATCCAGATGTTCCTTTGGTTGTTCCAGAGGTCAATGCTCATGCACTTGATGCCCACAACGGTATCATTGCCTGCCCTAACTGTTCAACAATCCAAATGATGGTGGCTCTTGAGCCAGTTCGCCAAAAATGGGGCTTGGACCGTATCATTGTTTCAACTTACCAAGCAGTTTCAGGTGCTGGTATGGGAGCAATTCTTGAGACACAACGTGAACTTCGTGAAGTCTTGAATGATGGAGTGAATCCACGTGATTTACATGCCGAAATCTTGCCTTCAGGTGGTGACAAGAAACACTATCCTATTGCCTTCAATGCTCTTCCACAAATTGATGTCTTCACTGACAATGATTACACTTACGAAGAGATGAAGATGACTAAGGAAACTAAGAAAATTATGGAAGATGACAGCATTGCAGTATCTGCAACATGTGTGCGTATTCCAGTCTTGTCAGCTCACTCTGAGTCAGTTTACATCGAAACAAAAGAAGTGGCTCCAATCGAAGAAGTGAAAGCAGCTATCGCAGCCTTCCCAGGTGCTGTTCTTGAAGATGATGTAGCTCATCAAATCTATCCTCAAGCCATTAATGCAGTTGGTTCACGTGATACCTTTGTTGGTCGTATCCGTAAAGACTTGGATGCTGAAAAAGGAATCCACATGTGGGTTGTTTCAGATAACCTGCTCAAAGGTGCTGCTTGGAACTCAGTTCAGATTGCAGAAACTCTTCACGAACGTGGATTGGTTCGTCCAACGGCCGAATTGAAATTTGAATTAAAATAGTCATATTGTTTAGGAGTTCATATGAACTCCTTCTTTGAAATAGAGAGGTGTTTCTCATGTCTTATCAAGATTTAAAAGAGTGTAAAATCATCACAGCCTTTATTACTCCCTTCCACGAGGATGGTTCCATCAACTTTGATGCCATTCCAGCCTTGATTGAGCATCTGTTGGCCCATCATACAGACGGCATTCTTCTAGCAGGGACGACTGCCGAGAGTCCAACTTTAACCCACGATGAAGAGTTGGAACTGTTTGCAGCTGTACAGAAAGTTGTCAATGGGCGTGTTCCTTTGATTGCGGGTGTGGGTACCAATGATACGCGTGACTCTATCGAGTTTGTCAAAGAAGTAGCAGAATTCGGTTGTTTTGCTGCTGGGCTTGCTATTGTTCCTTACTACAACAAACCTTCTCAAGAAGGAATGTATCAGCACTTTAAGGCCATTGCGGATGCTTCTGACTTACCTATTATAATTTATAATATTCCAGGTCGCGTAGTGGTAGAGTTGACTCCAGAAACCATGCTTCGCTTGGCTGACCATCCAAATATCATCGGTGTCAAAGAATGTACTAGCTTGGCAAATATGGCTTACTTGATTGAGCATAAGCCAGAGGAGTTTTTGATTTATACAGGTGAGGATGGAGATGCTTTCCATGCCATGAACCTTGGTGCGGATGGGGTTATTTCTGTTGCCTCCCATACAAATGGGGATGAAATGCACGAGATGTTTACGGCCATTGAAGAAAGCGATATGAAGAAAGCAGCAGCAATTCAGCGTAAGTTCATTCCTAAGGTTAATGCCCTCTTCTCTTACCCAAGTCCTGCTCCAGTCAAGGCCGTTCTTAACTACATGGGATTTGAAGCTGGACCAACTCGTCTACCTCTTGTTCCAGCACCAGAAGAAGATGCCAAACGCATTATCAAGGTTGTTGTAGATGGCGACTACGAAGCAACTAAGGCAACTGTAACAGGTGTCTTAAGACCAGATTACTAATAATTACAATAAAATCCATGACCGATTGAACGATCATGGATTTCTTATTTTCCTAAACAGAATTGGCTAAAGAGTTGGGTGATGAGTTCATCTGGAGCAGCATCTCCAGTAATTTCTCCGAGAATTTCCCAAGTACGGGTCAAGTCAACTTGAAGCAAGTCAACTGGCATACCTAGTTCCAGCCCTTCATTAACAGCCTGTAGGCTTTCAACAGCCTTCTCAATCAAGGAAATATGACGGGCGTTTGACAAGTAAGTAGCATCTTGCTCAACCAAACCAGCATTTTCAAAGAAGAGGTTGTTGATTCTCTCTTCAATCTTATCGATGTTTTGGTTTTTAAGGACGGAGATACGAATAACGTCTTCAGGGAGTTCTGAAGCTTCAATTGCTTCAGGAAGATCAGTTTTATTAAGAAGAATAATAAGGTTTGTATCTTGGCTAATTTCAAGAAGTTGTCTGTCTTGAGCAGTCAGTGGTTCACTAGCATTTAGCACTAGTAAAACTAAGTCAGCTTCCTTAAGTGCTTTTTTTGAACGCTCAACTCCAATTTGTTCAACGATATCATCCGTTTCACGGATACCAGCTGTATCAATCAATTTGAGAGGAACACCATTGATGTTGACGTATTCTTCAATGACATCTCGAGTAGTACCAGCAATATCTGTAACGATAGCCTTGTCCTCACGCAAGAGGTTGTTGAGAAGGCTTGATTTCCCAACGTTGGGACGGCCGATGATAGCAGTGGAAATTCCTTCACGAAGGATTTTACCACGACGTGCTGTTCTAAGGAGATTAGTTAGCAATTGCTCAAACTCCATAGTCTTCTCACGAACAACAGCAGTAGTCGCTTCTTCAACATCATCATATTCAGGATAGTCGATATTGACCTCAACTTGGGCAAGTGTATTGAGGATTTCTTGACGGGTATTATTGATAAGATCAGAAAGGGAACCATCAAGTTGTTTGACCGCAATGTTCATGGCCTTGTCTGTCTTGGCGCGGATGATATCCATCACGGCCTCGGCCTGTGTCAAATCTACGCGACCGTTTAAAAAGGCACGTTTGGTAAATTCACCAGGTTCAGCCAATCGAGCTCCTTCACGGATAGCTAACTGGAGAATCTCATTGGTCACCGCAATCCCACCGTGGGTGTTAATCTCGATAATATCCTCACGAGTGAAGGTTTTTGGAGATTTCATAGCCCCAACCATAACCTCGTCCATGACTTTACCAGTCAGAGGATCAATAATGTGACCGTAGTTGAGAGTGTGGCTAGCAACCTGTCTCAAGTCTTTCCCTTTAAAAATCTTTTGCGCAATAGCAAAACTTTCTGTTCCGCTCAGGCGGACAATACCAATAGCCCCTTCACCTAGTGGAGTAGAGATAGCAGCGATGGTATCAAATTCACGTGTAATCATAATGTTTCCTTTAATAAATAGCTCTTTTCTTGGAAATTTTTCCAAGTCTCTTTTCAAATTGTAACAAATTTAGGCTATTTCTTCAATGGATGCTACTTGGAGATTGAAAAAGCCTAAGCAATTCTGCTTAAGCTAGCTTATTTGGTGCGCATTTCCCCTTGTGGGAAGTAAGTTCCTTCTGGCATGTCGTTGATGATGATATGGACAGCAGATTGAGGTGCTCCAGTGTTACGGACAACAGCTTCCGTTACTTCCTTAGCAAGAGCTTTCTTTTGCTCGAGCGTGCGTCCTTCAAATAAATCGATGCGTACAAATGGCATAATAGCTTCCTCCACTAGTTTTTGATTTCTTCTATTTTACCACATTTTGCCGTTTAAAGCTTAAGAAAATTATGATATACTAGAATGTAGCAAAAATTTAGAAATGGACGTGAAGCAAGAAACATGGCACAGTTGTATTATCGTTATGGGACCATGAACTCTGGTAAGACGATTGAGATTCTCAAGGTGGCCTATAACTATGAGGAGCAAGGAAAAGGCGTTGTGATTATGACCTCAGCTCTGGATACTCGTGACGGTGTTGGCTATGTGTCGAGTCGAATCGGTATGAAACGCCCTGCTCTTGCGATTGAGGAGACGACGGATATCTTTGGCTATATCCGAGACCTACCAGAAAAGCCTTACTGTGTTTTGGTCGATGAAGCCCAGTTTCTCAAGCGTCACCGTGTTTACGATCTAGCTCGTGTTGTTGATGAGTTAGACATACCTGTCATGGCTTTTGGCTTGAAAAATGACTTTCGCAATGAACTGTTCGAAGGTTCCAAGTATCTCTTGCTCTTAGCAGACAAGATTGACGAAATCAAGACCATCTGTCAGTATTGTAAGAAAAAGGCGACTATGGTGTTGCGTACACAGGATGGACTGCCAGTCTATGATGGTGAGCAGATCCAGATTGGTGGTAATGAAACCTATATCTCAGTTTGCCGTAAACATTATTTTGCGCCTGAAATCAATAAGGAGAATGAAGAAAAATGAACATCTATGATCAACTACAAGCTGTAGAAGACCGTTATGAAGAATTAGGAGAGTTACTGAGTGACCCAGATGTGGTTTCGGACACCAAGCGTTTCATGGATCTTTCCAAAGAAGAGGCTTCTAGTCGTGATACTGTAACAGCCTACCGTGAGTACAAACAAGTCCTTCAAAACATCGTTGATGCTGAAGAGATGATTAAGGAATCAGGCGGAGATGCGGATTTGGAAGAAATGGCCAAGCAAGAGCTCAAAGATGCCAAGGCTGAAAAAGAAGAATACGAAGAAAAACTCAAAATTTTGCTCCTCCCAAAAGATCCTAATGATGACAAGAACATCATCCTTGAAATCCGTGGAGCAGCTGGTGGTGACGAAGCATCACTTTTCGCCGGAGACCTTCTAACCATGTACCAAAAGTATGCGGAAGCCCAAGGCTGGCGCTTTGAAGTTATGGAAGCTTCTATGAACGGTGTCGGTGGTTTCAAAGAAGTCGTTGCCATGGTTTCAGGTCAGTCTGTTTACTCTAAGCTTAAGTACGAATCAGGTGCTCATCGTGTACAACGTGTCCCTGTGACGGAAAGCCAAGGTCGCGTACATACTTCGACAGCAACAGTTCTTGTCATGCCTGAAGTCGAAGAAGTAGAATACGATATTGATCCAAAAGACCTTCGTGTTGACATCTATCACGCCTCTGGTGCTGGTGGACAGAACGTCAATAAGGTTGCGACTGCCGTTCGTATCGTTCACTTGCCAACCAATATCAAGGTTGAGATGCAGGAAGAACGTACCCAGCAGAAGAACCGTGAGAAGGCCATGAAAATCATTCGTGCGCGTGTTGCTGACCACTTTGCTCAGATTGCTCAGGATGAACAAGACGCTGAGCGTAAGTCGACAATCGGTACTGGCGACCGTTCAGAACGGATTCGTACTTATAACTTCCCACAAAACCGTGTCACAGATCACCGTATCGGCTTAACCCTTCAAAAACTAGATACCATTTTATCTGGTAAATTGGACGAAGTTGTGGATGCCTTGGTTCTATATGACCAAACACAAAAATTAGAAGAATTAAACAAATAATGAAATTAGCTCAATTATTTTCAGATTTTGAAGAAGAGTTGATAAGACAAGGAGAGGAAGCTGAAAGCCTCTCTTTTGTCTATCGTAGTCTGAAAAATCTCACTTTTACAGACTTTGTTTTCGCCCTCCAGCAAGAGGTAACCGACGAAGAAAAACTATTTGTAGAGGAAATTTACCAGCAGTTAGCGGCTCATAAACCAGCCCAGTACATTATTGGTTATGCAGATTTCTTCGGAATGCATTTAACAGTTGATGAGCGGGTTTTGATTCCTCGTCCAGAGACAGAGGAGTTGGTGGAGCTTATCTTGGCTGAAAATCATGAGGAAAATCTTAAGGTCCTAGATATCGGGACTGGAAGTGGAGCCATTGCCCTTGCATTAGCAAAAGCTAGACCAGATTGGTCAGTGACAGCAACAGATATTTCCCAAGAGGCGCTTGACCTTGCATCCAATAATGCTAAAAATCAGAAACTTAATATATTTTTTAAAAAATCTGATTGTTTTGCAGAAATTTCTGAAAAATATGATATAATTGTATCCAATCCACCCTATATCTCTCGTGAAGATGCGTCAGAGGTCGGCTTGAATGTTTTGCATTCAGAACCTCATCTAGCTCTCTTTGCAGATGAGGATGGCCTAGCTATTTACCGTAGAATTTCGGAAGATGCAACAGACTATCTCAAAGATGGTGGTAAGATTTACCTTGAAATTGGATACAAGCAAGGTCAAAGTGTTCCTGAACTTTTTAGGAAACATCTTCCTGAAAAGCGAGTACGAACACTCAAGGACCAGTTTGGTCAAGATAGGATGGTTGTCGTTGATGATAAACAAGATTAGACAAGAGTTGGAAAATGGTGGAGCGGTCGTTCTACCTACGGAGACTGTTTATGGTCTTTTTGCCAAGGCTCTAGATGAAAAAGCAGTTGACCATGTTTACCAGCTCAAACGTCGACCTAGAGATAAGGCACTAAATCTCAATATCGCCTCTCTAGAGGACATCTTGAACTTTTCTAAGAATCAGCCATCTTATCTGCAAAAACTTGTAGAGACCTTTTTGCCAGGTCCCTTAACCATCATTCTCGAAGCCAATGACCGAGTTCCCTATTGGGTCAATTCTGGTCTTGAAACTGTTGGATTTCGGATGCCCAGTCACCCTATCACACTGGATTTAATTCGAGTGACAGGGCCCCTGATTGGACCGTCTGCCAATATCTCAGGTCAGGCAAGTGGCGTGACCTTTGAACAAATTCTGAAGGATTTTGACCAAGATGTTCTGGGTTTGGAAGACGATGCTTTTCTAACTGGACAGGATTCAACTATTTTGGATCTGTCTGGAGACAAGGTGAAAATCTTACGTCAAGGGGCCGTTAAGCGAGAAGATATTCTTGCTCGGTTGCCAGAGATTTCTTTTGAGGAGGCATGAAATGCTAAGAAATTTAAGAGAAACAGATGTGAAATCTATATGTGACATTAACCAAGAAGCTTTGGGCTATTCTTTTAGTCCAGAGGACACGGCTAGTCAACTAGCTAAACTGTCTCAGGATTCCCATCATTTCCTTCTTGGCTATGAGGATGAAGCTAGTCATGTCTTACTTGGATATGTCCACGCTGAGGTCTATGAATCACTTTATTCTAAAGCAGGATTTAATATTTTAGCCTTAGCAGTTTCACCTCAAGCGCAAGGTCAAGGTATTGGTAAAAGCTTACTGCAAGGGTTGGATCAAGAAGCAAAAAGACGTGGTTATGGGTTTATCCGCTTAAACTCTGCCGATCATCGTCTGGGTGCTCATGCATTTTATGAAAAAGTTGGTTATACTTGTGATAAAATGCAGAAACGGTTTATTCGCATCTTTTAGTTTAATTTTCTTATAAGAGAATTAAACTAATGGACTAGTCACACAATAAAGGAGAAGACCTATGATTTTTGACAAAGATGATTTTAAAGCATATGATGCTGATCTCTGGAATGCTATTGCCAAAGAAGAAGAACGCCAACAAAACAACATTGAGTTGATTGCTTCGGAAAACGTAGTTTCCAAGGCTGTTATGGCAGCTCAAGGGTCTATCTTGACGAATAAATACGCCGAAGGCTACCCAGGACGCCGTTACTATGGTGGGACTGATGTGGTAGACGTGGTAGAAAGTCTAGCTATTGAACGTGCAAAAGAAATTTTCGGTGCTAAATTTGCCAATGTGCAACCTCACTCAGGAAGCCAAGCCAACTGTGCGGCTTACATGGCCTTGATTGAACCGGGCGATACTGTTATGGGGATGGATTTGGCAGCAGGTGGACACTTGACCCACGGAGCTCCTGTCAGCTTCTCTGGTCAAACCTACAATTTTGTTTCTTATAGTGTGGATCCTGAAACGGAACTCTTGGACTTTGATGCTATCTTAAAACAAGCCCAAGAAGTAAAACCAAAACTGATTGTAGCTGGTGCGTCAGCCTATTCTCAAATTATCGACTTCTCAAAATTCCGTGAAATCGCAGATGCTGTTGGGGCTAAGCTTATGGTGGATATGGCCCATATCGCTGGTTTGGTTGCTGCTGGTTTACACCCAAGTCCGGTACCATACGCTCATATCACTACAACAACGACTCACAAAACCCTTCGTGGACCTCGTGGTGGTTTGATTTTGACTAATAACGAAGAACTTGCTAAGAAAATCAATTCAGCTATTTTCCCAGGTATTCAGGGCGGTCCTTTGGAGCATGTTGTTGCTGCTAAGGCAGTTTCCTTCAAAGAAGTTTTGGATCCAGCCTTCAAGGAATATGCTGCCAATGTTATCAAAAACAGCAAGGCTATGGTAGAAGTCTTCTTGCAAGATCCTGATTTCCGTATCATTTCTGGTGGGACTGAAAACCACCTCTTCCTAGTGGATGTGACTAAAGTTGTAGAAAACGGAAAAGTTGCTCAAAACTTGCTGGATGAAGTCAATATTACCCTAAATAAAAACTCAATCCCTTACGAAACCTTGTCACCATTCAAGACAAGTGGGATTCGTATCGGATCTGCAGCCATCACTGCGCGTGGATTTGGTGAAGAAGAGAGTCGCAAAGTTGCTGAACTGATAATTAAAACCCTTAAAAATGCAGAAAATGAGGCTGTCTTAGAAGAAGTGAGAAGTGCAGTCAAAGAATTGACAGATGCCTTCCCATTATACGAGGACTAAAACTTTTATGGATATTTATATTAAGAAAGCTATTATTCATCAGTTCAGCCCGGATGATACCGAGCTGTTTCTAGCGGATAAATTTCTCAATATTACTCCAAAAATCGAAGAATACCTGCGTAAAAAAATTGAACGTGTGTATTCAGATGAAGCCAAGACTGGGATTTTCGAGGAAGAAAATCCCTTCTTCAATCACATCACTGACGATTTGTTGGAGACATCAGTAACACTGGCTAATCTCTGGAAAGAGGAGTTCAGCATTTCAGAAAATCTTAAGACCAATGACTTGATTTTTGTGCAATTTTCTAAAGAAGGTATAGAACATTTCGCTTTTTTGCGAATTGCTCTGCGGGAGACCTTGACTCACCTCGGAGGAGAAGTTGATAATCCAATCAAGCTGACTCAGAATAATCTGCCTGGATTTGGAACAGGGGCTGATGAGGCCTTGGTGGTTAATCTTCAAAGCCGCAAGTACCATCTGATTGAAAAACGAATCAAGTACAACGGGGCTTTCTTGAACTATTTTTCAGATAATCTCCTAGCCGTCGCCCCTAAGATTTCTCCTAAGAAATCTATCAAGGAACTAGAAAAAACGGCCCAGAGGATTGCTGAGACTTTTAACACAGATGATTTTCAATTTCAATCTAAGGTAAAATCAGCTATTTTTAACAATCTGGAAGAAAGTAATGAATTGTCACCCGAGAAATTGGCTAATGACCTTTTTGACAACAATCTGACGGCTCGTTTAAGCTTTATTGACCAAGTCAAAGAAGCCGTACCAGAACCAGTTCAGTTTGATGAAATAGATGCTAGTCGCCAATTAAAGAAATTTGAAAATCAAAAACTCTCCTTGTCAAATGGAATTGAGCTCATTGTTCCCAATAACGTCTATCAAGACGCAGAATCGGTCGAGTTTATCCAAAATGACAATGGAACTTACTCTATCTTAATCAAAAATATCGAGGATATTCAAAGTAAATAATGTTTAAACGAATTCGAAGAGTGCTTGTACTAGCAGTCTTCCTTTTTGCTGGCTATAAAGCTTACCGCGTTCACCAAGATGTCAAGCAAGTCATGACTTATCAACCCATGGTGCGAGAAATCTTGAGTGAAAAAGACACCCCAGCAAACGAAGAGCTTGTGCTCGCTATGATTTATACCGAAACAAAAGGAAAAGAAGGCGATGTTATGCAGTCTAGTGAGTCTGCAAGTGGTTCCACCAACACTATCAATGATAATGCCTCTAGCATTCGGCAAGGCGTTCAAACTCTGACAGATAATCTCTATCTGGCGCAGAAGAAGGGTGTTGATGTCTGGACGGCTGTTCAAGCCTATAATTTTGGACCTGCCTATATCGATTTTATCGCCCAAAATGGTAAGGAAAACACCCTAGCACTGGCCAAACAGTACTCTCGTGAGACTGTTGCTCCCTTGCTTGGCAATACCACTGGAAAGACTTATAGTTATATTCACCCCATTTCCATTTTTCATGGGGCCGAACTCTATGTAAATGGAGGAAACTATTACTATTCTAGACAGGTGCAACTCAACCTTTACATCATCAAATGTTTCACTCTCTTTTCGACATCTGGCTAGCCCAGGTGTTTTTGTTATAAGTTTTCTTTAAGATAGATATATTACTCTAGAAAGGTAAAGGAGGAAATTCCCTATGAGAAAGAAACTCTTTCTGACTAGTGCTGCGGTCTTGTGGGCAGTAACAGCTATGAATAGCGTCCATGCAGCAACAGATGTTCAAAAAGTTATCGATGAAACCTATGTCCAACCTGAATATGTCCTAGGTTCATCATTGTCTGAAGATCAAAAAAATCAAACCCTTAAAAAACTAGGCTACAATGCCTCAACAGACACCAAAGAACTCAAGACCATGACACCTGATGTCTATTCTAAGATTATGAATGTTGCCAATGACTCTAGCTTACAATTGTATTCATCAGCCAAGATTCAAAAACTAGGTGACAAGTCGCCACTTGAGGTCAAGATTGAAACACCAGAAAACATCACTAAGGTAACTCAGGATATGTACCGAAATGCAGCCGTAACTTTAGGTGTGGAACACGCCAAAATCACTGTAGCAGCTCCTATTCCAGTTACAGGTGAGAGTGCTTTAGCAGGGATCTATTATTCGCTAGAAGCTAATGGAGCCAAGGTGCCGCAAGCCAATAAAGACTTGGCTCAAGAAGAGCTGAAGGCTTTGTCAGATATCAATGCTGAAAACAAGGACAAGTCAGGCTATGATGCTAATAAATTAAACGTTGCCCTAGCCGATATCAAGTCAGGACTCGCCAAAGCTAAAGAAAGTAAGGGAAATCTGACAGAAGAAGATGTCCGCAAAATCGTTGAAGATACCTTAAAAAATTACAAACTCGATCAGGTTATAACAGGAAACCAAATCAATATCATCATCAATTTTGCTTTGAATCTCTCAAAGAGTGATATCCTCAGCAATGCAGACTTCACTAAAACTTTGAATGACCTTAAACAAAGCATCGTATCACAAGCTGGCGACAGTTTTAAAAATATCAACCTTAACTTTGATGCGGATAAGGCGCTAGAGGATGGCGGGAACTTCTTAAGCTCCCTCTGGCAAGCCATTGTCAACTTCTTCAAGAGTTTTGGTTCTTAAGAAATTTCATGGTATAATAGATGGTAACCGTAACGTTGCCGTCTTTTTTGTCGGCCAATAGAAAGAGAAGAGAATGTTAAAGAAAAATGATATTGTTGAAGTTGAAATTGTGGACTTGACCCATGAAGGGGTAGGAGTTACCAAGGTGGATGGTTTGGTATTTTTTGTTGAGAATGCTTTACCAAGTGAAAAAATCCTCATGCGTGTCCTCAAGGTTAATAAAAAGATTGGTTTTGGGAAAGTGGAAGAATACCTTGTCCAGTCACCACATCGTAATCAAGATCTAGATTTGGCTTACCTGCGTTCAGGAATCGCGGATTTAGGTCATCTTGCCTATCCAGAACAACTCAAATTTAAAACCAAGCAAGTCAAAGACAGTCTCTACAAGATTGCTGGAATTGATGATATAGAGGTTGCTGAAACTTTGGGTATGAAAAATCCAGTCAAGTACCGCAATAAGGCGCAGGTGCCTGTTCGTCGAGTGAATGGTGTCTTGGAAACTGGCTTTTTCCGTAAGAATTCCCATGACCTCATGCCTCTAGAAGATTTCTTTATCCAAGATCCTGTGATTGATGAGGTAGTTGTAGCCCTACGTGACTTGCTCCGTCGTTATGACCTGAAACCTTATGATGAAAAGGAACAATCTGGCTTGATTCGAAATCTTGTGGTGCGTCGCGGACACTATTCAGGTCAAATTATGGTTATTTTGGTAACAACTCGTCCCAAAGTTTTTCGTGTGGAGCAATTGATTGAACAAGTCATCAAGCAGTTCCCAGACATCACGTCTGTTATGCAAAATGTCAACGACCAAAACACCAATGCTATTTTTGGTAAGGAATGGCGCACACTTTATGGACAAGACTTTATCACTGACCAGATGTTGGGAAATGACTACCAAATCGCTGGACCAGCATTTTACCAAGTCAATACTGAAATGGCTGAAAAACTTTATCAAACAGCCATTGACTTTTCTGAATTAAAAGAAGATGATGTGGTTATTGATGCCTATTCTGGTATCGGGACGATTGGCCTCTCTGTTGCCAAACATGTCAAAGAAGTTTATGGTGTTGAAGTTATTCCAGAAGCAGTTGAGAATAGCAAGAAGAATGCCCAACTGAACAATATTTCAAACGCCCACTATGTCTGTGATACAGCTGAAAATGCTATGAAGAATTGGCTCAAAGATGGAATTCAACCAAGCCTTATCCTAGTGGATCCACCAAGAAAAGGACTCACAGAAAGCTTTATCAATGCAAGTAGCCAAACAGGTGCTGAACGCATTGCCTATATTTCCTGTAATGTTGCGACCATGGCGCGTGATATCAAACTCTACCAAGAATTGGGATATAAGTTGAAGAAAGTACAGCCGGTTGACTTATTTCCGCAAACGCATCA
>NZ_KV794547.1:25057-61880 GCF_001808785.1 Streptococcus sp. HMSC077D04
TTCTTATGATGACTTCATCAGTCATGCCATGGAGGTAAATGATAAAAATCAAAAGGA
The DNA here is from genome assembly GCF_001808785.1 of Streptococcus sp. HMSC077D04. Lineage (GTDB taxonomy): Bacteria > Bacillota > Bacilli > Lactobacillales > Streptococcaceae > Streptococcus > Streptococcus mitis_BX. Next base: position 25,115 of record NZ_KV794547.1, read on the forward strand.
AGTGATTTTTTGAAATCAAATTTAGAAAATTATGTAGTAGAGCTAGAGATGTTAAATCTATTATTCTTAAAAAAACTTATTAGTGAAAAAGAATATGAAAAAATAAAGCTGAAACTACGTAAAATATACACAAATTAGCTGACCTTTTTTATTGGTTGCGGTAAAATAAATGCAGAGAAATAGGAGGTTAAGCCATGTCAAATAATGTTGAAATTATAAAAGCAAATCCTTTAGTAACTAGAAGAAATGATAATAGTGGTTCTTTATCGAGGAGAGTAGCAGCATATTGTCGTGTTAGTTCCGATAGTGATGATCAAAAAAATAGCTATGATTCTCAAGTTCGTCATTATAGAGAGTATATATCACAGCACCAAGATTGGAATTTGGTTGACATTTATGCTGATGAAGGGATTTCAGGAACTCAAGTTGGAAAAAGACAAGATTTTCAAAGATTGATTTCAGATTGCCTTAATGGAAAAATAGACTATATCATTACTAAAGCTATTGCTCGATTTGCTAGAAATACATTAGATACTCTCAAATATGTTCGTTTGCTCAAAGATAAACAAATTGGTGTATTTTTTGAAGAAGAAAACATTGATACTTTAACTATGGATGGTGAGTTGCTATTAACTATATTGAGTTCGGTGGCTCAACAGGAAGTTGAAAATACATCTGCCCATGTTAAAAAAGGTTTAAAAATGAAGATGCAACGTGGAGAACTTATTGGTTTTCAAGGTTGTCTTGGTTATGACTATAATCAAGATACAAAGTCAATATCAATAAATGAAAAAGAAGCCAAGATAGTACGTTATATTTTTGAACGATACATTGATGGTATTGGGGGTAAGGCAATAGCTAGAGAACTAGATGAACTAGGTTATAAAACTCCGAGAGGTCTTGATCACTGGCAAGATACAACAGTTTTAGGAATTATTAAAAACGAGAAGTATAAAGGTGATATTTTAATGGGAAAAACTTTCACTGTTGACCCCATTAGCAAGAGACGTTTAATAAATTTCGGTGAAGAAGATAAATACTATATAAAAAATAATCATGATGCAATAATTAGTCCAGAAATTTTTACACAGGCGCAAGAAATTCGATTACGGAGATCAGGAAACAAGAAAACAATAGCAAATACAAAAGGAAAACGAGAAAGATATTCAAGAATGTATCCTTTTAGTAGTAGATTGGAATGTGGTTTTTGTGGTACTGTTCTGTCTCGAAGAAGTTGGCACTCTAGTTCAGAGTACAAAAAGATTATCTGGCACTGTACAACATCTATAAAGAAAGGTAAAAAGCATTGCATCCATAGTAAAGGAATAGAGGAAAAAGCAATAGAAAATGCTTTTTTACAGAGCTATCAACAGTTGTTTTATGAAAATAATAACCTAACTGAAGACTTTCTTGAAATTATAAAAGAAGAGCTTACTGACGATACTTTAAAAGTGGAGTTGAATAAGATAGTTAGTAAATTAAATTCGTTGTACAAGAAAGAAGAAAAATTAGTTTCAATGAATCTTGATGGAAAAATTAGTGATTCTGTATATGAAAATAAATTTAACCAAATACAAATTGAGAAAGAAAAACTTTTAGAAGAAAAAGTAAACCTAGAAGTAACTTTAAAATCAGAAGTTGATATAAAAAGTAGATTAGAGAATTTTAAAGAAATTTTAACTTCACAAAAGACTCTGACTGAGTTTGAAAAGGACATTTTTGAAAGTATCGTTGAAAAAATCATAGTAGGCGGAATAAATTCTAATGGAGAAATTGATCCAGCAATGTTGACTATAATTTTTAAAACGGGAGATTCTTCGACTAAAGATGCAAAATCTTACAAATCTAAAAGGAAGAATGCTAAAATAGAAAATGATAAATTGTGTTTTAATACCGTAACCGATGACGAAAAAAAGTGTACAAATAAAGAAAACAATGCATGTTGAGGCGGTAAGTTTGCTAGTCAAGGAGTAAAACGACGAAGATTAGCATTTACTTCCGCCCATGCGATAGCTGTCCGTGATTGACAAGTGCTAGCACGCAGACAGAACGGAGATAGCGAACCGCTGAGTGTGTCGCTCTGCTCGTAAAAGCTTAGAAACCTTTGAACGAAAGGGATAATGAAAGCCTTGATTGCAAGGCTTTTTGCTTTATGGTGGGTAAGTATCAGAGTGAGAAAATTTTTGGAATGAGTAGAAGTGATAGCTAGAAATTATCAGTTTCTATTTCCATTTACCCTGTGGGTACGTGTTTGTTTCCATTGACAAGGAGTTTGTGGGAATAGAAATGTACCCACCTTGTTTGAATCAAGTGAAGTGTAGTTGAAGGAAATCTGTTGAAAGCAATACTTCATTTTACCGAATAAGTAATAATTTAGGCAACTTCAAATCGATTAAAAAAAACTATTTTAAAGGTTAAGAGTAGACAAAAATTGTCCACTCTTTTTTGCAAACTCAATTTATCAATAAATGAAATGAGGGAATGTAAAATGAAATATTTTGAGGTTGAGTTAGAAAATCCTGATGAATTTTTAAAACTACAAACAGAAGATTTTGTGAAAGCTAATCGCTTGCTACTAAGGAAGATAATCCAGAGCGTTACAGTCTATGAAGAAAACTTCGTCATATCCTTTAAATCTGGCATCGAATTGGAAGTATGAGTCTCATTCCATAACTTTTATATTGAACATATCATCTTGTTGTGTTATACTATAAATTGATATAAACAAAGATGTAGGAGGAACCGAAACTATGACAGCCTCAATGCGTTTAAGATAAGCTGGCAATAAAAAAAGCAGAATCTATACCCGATGATAGGCTTTTTTGTTGTGCTTATTTATACGATATTGAGCATTCATTAGTTACGGTGAGGATATTGGTTATTTAACTATACCTTTATTTAACTATGTCTTTAATATGAATGTTTCCAAATTGTATGTATGCAGACCAAAAGCCACATTGTGGGGTTTGGCCTGCATTTTTTATTGCCTAGAATGCTATTCAAAATAGAAATTCAAGCAAAATAATATGCAGGAGATAATATAAATGGAAAAATACAACAATTGGAAACGAAAATTTTATGCAATATGGGCAGGGCAAGCAGTATCATTAATCACTAGTGCCATCCTGCAAATGGCGATTATTTTTTACCTTACAGAAAAAACAGGATCTGCGATGGTCTTGTCTATGGCTTCATTAGTAGGTTTTTTACCCTATGCGATTTTGGGACCTGCCATTGGTGTGCTAGTGGATCGTCATGATAGGAAGAAGATAATGATTGGTGCCGATTTAATTATCGCAGCAGCTGGTGCAGTGCTTGCTATTGTTGCATTCTGTATGGAGCTACCTGTCTGGATGATTATGATAGTATTGTTTATCCGTAGCATTGGAACAGCTTTTCATACCCCAGCACTCAATGCGGTTACACCACTTTTAGTACCAGAAGAACAGCTAACGAAATGCGCAGGCTATAGTCAGTCTTTGCAGTCTATAAGCTATATTGTTAGTCCGGCAGTTGCAGCACTCTTATACTCCGTTTGGGATTTAAATGCTATTATTGCCATCGACGTATTGGGTGCTGTGATTGCATCTATTACGGTAGCAATTGTACGTATACCTAAGCTGGGTAATCAAGTGCAAAGTTTAGAACCAAATTTCATAAGGGAGATGAAAGAAGGAGTTGTGGTTCTGAGACAAAACAAAGGATTGTTTGCCTTATTACTCTTAGGAACACTATATACTTTTGTTTATATGCCAATCAATGCACTATTTCCTTTAATAAGCATGGAACACTTTAATGGAACGCCTGTGCATATTTCTATTACGGAAATTTCCTTTGCATTTGGGATGCTAGCAGGAGGCTTATTATTAGGAAGATTAGGGGGCTTCGAAAAGCATGTATTACTAATAACAAGTTCATTTTTTATAATGGGGACCAGTTTAGCCGTTTCGGGAATACTTCCTCCAAATGGATTTGTAATATTCGTAGTTTGCTGTGCAATAATGGGGCTTTCGGTGCCATTTTATAGCGGTGTGCAAACAGCTCTTTTTCAGGAGAAAATTAAGCCTGAATATTTAGGACGTGTATTTTCTTTGATCGGAAGTATCATGTCACTTGCTATGCCAATTGGGTTAATTCTTTCTGGATTCTTTGCTGATAAAATCGGTGTAAATCATTGGTTTTTACTATCAGGTATTTTAATTATTGGCATTGCTATAGTTTGCCAAATGATAACTGAGGTTAGAAAATTAGATTTAAAATAAACAATATTGGAGGAATATTTATGTATCTTATTTTCATGTAACTCTTCCTGCTAAAATCGCAGGGTTTTCCCTGCATACAAGCAAATGAAAGCATGCGATTATAGACAGGAGGAAATGTTATGGAATTAATATTAAAAGCAAAAGACATTCGTGTGGAATTCAAAGGACGCGATGTTTTAGATATAAATGAATTAGAAGTATATGATTATGACCGTATTGGTTTAGTAGGAGCAAATGGTGCTGGAAAAAGCACTTTACTCAGGGTACTTTTAGGAGAATTAACTCCCCCAGGATGTAAAATGAATCGTCTGGGTGAACTTGCCTATATTCCCCAGTTGGACGAAGTAACTCTGCAGGAGGAAAAAGATTTTGCACTTGTAGGCAAGCTAGGTGTTGAGCAATTAAATATACAGACTATGAGCGGTGGTGAAGAAACAAGGCTTAAAATAGCACAGGCCTTATCGGCACAGGTTCATGGTATTTTAGCGGATGAACCTACGAGCCATTTAGACCGTGAAGGAATTGATTTTCTAATAGGACAGCTAAAATATTTTACAGGTGCACTGTTAGTTATTAGCCATGACCGCTATTTTCTTGATGAAATAGTAGATAAAATATGGGAACTGAAAGATGGCAAAATCACTGAGTATTGGGGAAACTATTCTGATTATCTTCGTCAGAAAGAGGAAGAACGTAAGAGCCAAGCTGCAGAATACGAACAATTTATTGCGGAACGTGCCCGATTGGAAAGGGCTGCGGAGAAAAAGCGAAAACAGGCTCGTAAAATAGAACAGAAGGCAAAAGGTTCTTCAAAGAAAAAAAGTACTGAAGACGGAGGGCGTTTAGCTCATCAAAAATCAATAGGAAGTAAGGAAAAAAAGATGTATAATGCTGCTAAAACCCTAGAGCACAGGATTGCGGCCTTAGGAAAAGTAGAAGCTCCGGAAGGCATTCGCAGAATTCGTTTCAGGCAAAGTAAAGCATTGGAGCTCCATAATCCATACCCTATAGTCGGTGCAGAAATTAATAAAGTATTTGGGGATAAGGCTCTGTTTGAAAATGCATCTTTTCAAATTCCGTTAGGAGCAAAAGTGGCGTTAACTGGTGGTAATGGAATCGGAAAAACAACTTTAATCCAAATGATCTTAAACCATGAAGAAGGAATTTCTATTTCGCCTAAGGCAAAAATAGGTTACTTTGCACAGAATGGTTACAAGTACAACAGTAATCAGAATGTTATGGAGTTTATGCAGAAGGATTGTGACTACAATATATCAGAAATTCGTTCAGTGCTAGCATCTATGGGGTTCAAACAGAACGATATTGGAAAAAGTTTATCTGTTTTAAGCGGTGGAGAAATTATAAAATTGTTGCTTGCTAAAATGCTCATGGGTAGATATAACATCCTAATAATGGATGAACCCAGTAACTTCCTTGACATACCAAGTTTAGAGGCTTTGGAAATACTAATGAAGGAGTACACCGGAACTATCGTGTTTATCACCCACGATAAACGATTACTCGAAAATGTAGCAGATGTAGTTTATGAAATTAGAGATAAGAAAATAAATCTGAAACATTAAATTTAAGGTAGTCGCTGGTCAGTATAGTCTGTTCTGGTTGGCGACTCCATTGTTAAAGAGTATAAAGACTTTAGATTTTATGAATATTAAAAATAGGAACAGTCAATTGAACTGCTCCTATTTTTCTGCTAAATATATTGTAGTTTTCTTATATGTATAATGATAGATTAGCGGATTCTCATCTACGGTACTTACTTCAAATATGAAGAAGTGATCGCGGTTATCTCTGGACTTTTCCTTATTGAGGACAAAGTAATTCTTACGTGAAGTCGCCATTGTTTTTAGGATATCATCAGTTAGGAAGGTCAATGGAATATTCATGTTAGAGTAGCGGTAGAAGTCACGTTCAAAATCTTGGTAGCTCTCGCTATAATAGTCCATTTGTAGGTGATTACGCTGAAACTCAAGCTGATTCATAGAGCACCTCCTCGACAAGTTCAATACTAATAATGTCTTTTAATTTCAAATTGATGTGACCTGTTGTAGTTTTTATCAAAATGAAATCTTTGGTCAGACTTGGTATTGTTCCAGTGTAGGAAACACGCTTGTTTTTTTCAATCACTTGAATGCGTGTGTGTAGCTGCCCAGCGTATACTTGACTGAGGAGTAATAATTTCTTCTCCATTGACAAATCTGACATGTACGTTACTTTGTTTGTATCATCAGAGAGTGCTGATGTATGCTCAGATAGGAAAAAGCCCATCCATTTTTGCATCTTTGTATCCTGGTACTCTCTTGCTGACTGAAATGGTAAGGATGAACGGTCAATCATTTTAATCCCTCCAATACACCAGCGGAATGACCGCCAATAAGTTTACTGCGTTCAATATTTTAGGAACCTTCAGTTAGGACGGTTCCTTTTTGTATGGCTAAAAAGCCAAACTGTTCTCTGACAACATCAATAGCTGTCTGAAGTCTATTTTCTTTTTCAATTTCTTCTACATCATGCAAAATGAGGACAACCCTTTTACTACCAAGGTGTTCTGTGCAGAATGCGGTTCAGCTTTTGGACGTAAGAACTGGACGACCAGTCGTGGCAAACGTAAAGTTTGGCAGTGTAACAACCGTTATAAGGTAAAGGGACAGATTGGTTGTCAGAATAACCATATCGATGAGGGAACACTAGAGAAAGCTGTAATGATGGCAGTTAAACTACTGAGTGAGAATATGGATTTGTTGCATGGAAAGTGGAATAAGATCTTGGAAGAAAACCAGTTATTAGAAAAGCATTACAGTGTGTTATTGGCTGAATTGATAAATAAGGAGTGTTGGGAATATGATTCCTTTGAGATGTGTCAGGTACTAGATAGTATTTTGATTTCGGAGGATGGACAGATAACCGTTAGATTTTTGGAAGGAACAGAAGTTGATTTATAAGGCTGTAGGCATAGTATAGTTCACTATGTTTGCAGCCTTTTTTCTTGTTTAGTGGTATAATTATATGTAGGATTTTTTTAATATCGGTTACTTTTTATGAATTAACCAAAAAACTAAAATGGAGTTGTTTTATAATGAGATATTCTGAAGAAGCATTACAATCATGGATTAAGCCGTTATCTGCCACTGAAGAAACACGGGTTGAAAATACTAATGGAATGATTAAAGATGCAATAGAAAGGAGTGGGCTCTCTTCAAAGTATGAATATGAAATTTTTGCCCAAGGTTCTTATGCAAATAATACGAATGTAAAGAAAAATAGCGACATTGATATCTGTATCATGGTGAAATCTTTATTTTATTGTGAGTATGTAGATGGGTTATCGGACCTAGACTATAATTACTCTAGTAGCAGCACCAATGCTAATGTATTTAAAAACGAAGTGATTAAAGCGTTAATTTCAAAATTTGGTGCAGAATCAGTTTCTATTGGCAATAAGTGTATCAATATTAATTCTAACTCATATCACGTAAATGCAGATGTAGTCCCATGTTTTCAATATCGAAATTATAGATATATTGGTAGCAGGTCATCTGAAAAATTTGTTGAAGGCATCAAATTTTTTACCTCAAACGGAAATTATGAAGTAATTAATTATCCTAAAGTTCATATACAAAATGGTATCTCTAAGAATAAATCTACTCACTATAAATATAAATATTTAGTTAGGATTATGAAGCATATTAAGAACGAGATGCAGGAGCTAGGATTGACAAACGAACGCATTTCTTCATATTTGATAGAATGTTTGGTCTGGAATATACCTGAACAGATGTTTTTCAATAGTAATAGCTACACAGGGTTGTTACAGCAAGCGTTATATTACATAGTGTCTCAAGTGAATTTAAATTGGGTTGAAGTAAGTGGAATGTATTACCTTTTTCGTTCAGAGCAGAAATGGAATTTACAGGATACAAAAACTTTTTTAGTTAGAATGATTGAATTTTTGGATTATAAATAAAACTTATGAATGAACAGCAGAAAAAATTTTTGAATATTACAATATGGGTTTTTGCAATTTGCTTGTTATTAAGATTGTTAATAAGTGGCCAAGAGATTGCAGTGAATCTTAAATCTGATATTTTGGCATTGGTATATTCAGCCATTGGGTATATTGGTGAAGCTATATCAGTTACAGCAATTATTATGGCTATTTTTGAAAAAACAGCATGGCGGTGGCCATTACTATCTAAGATTCATAATGTTCCAATTTTATTTGCGAATTATGTAGGTAGTTTCAAGACGGACTATGATCAGAATGAAAGAAATTGTGAACTTACTATTGAACAGTCATTTACGACTATTAAAGTTAAGTTTAAAACGGGTGAAAGTTCGAGCCATAGCATTACAGCATCAATTATCAATGATAATGGAACACAAAAATTAATTTATACATATTTAAATAGCCCAAGGGCTGAATTGCAAAGTCCTATACATTATGGGACGGTAATTCTTGATATTGATAATCCAAATCAACTAGAAGGAAATTATTATACTAATCGAGGAACCAAAGGTTCAATGAGTTTTGAGATAAACAACCCTTCTCGCTAGTTGGATTTGTAAAGATTTAAATAAAGAAAGAAGAACTAACTATCGGAAACTTGGCATAGATGTAACAATACTGTATATTAACGAAGCCGTAAATACTCGCATTAGTTACGTTTAATAGTTTAATACGGATATTCAGCAGCTTTGATTTCGTTTCACAGTATAGGTAGTAACCGTCAAGACATGTGGAGGCGGTAGTTTTGATGTCAAAAGTTGCAACCAGTGAATAAATGAAGTGTAGAAAATAAAGGCTTGTTCAATTCAATATATAATGAATTACCGGCACCCAAACCAAAGAAAAAGAAATAATTAAATTAGAAGTTGAAGGGGGGAAGAATGAGAATCGGAGTTATTCAAGCAAGTTCGCAAGCGACCAAAAATCAAATAATCTATGATGCTGTATTAAAGTATGCTCCAAAGAAATCTGAGGTTATAAATTTTGGCTGTACGATGGAAGAAAATGAAAAATACTCGTATATAGAAATTTCTATTCTTATAGGTATCTTGTTGGCAAGTAGGACAGTTGATTTCGTTGTTACGGGCTGTTCTTCCGGACAAGGAATGATGCTTGCTTGTAATAGTATGCCTGATGTCATTTGCGGATATGCACCTACACCGAATGATGCCTATTTATTTGCTCAGATTAATAATGGAAATGCGATATCATTACCATTAGGTGAAAATTATACATGGTCAGGTACTGAAAATCTTGAAAGAACAATAGAAGCTCTTTTCTCGGAGCCATTTGGACAAGGATACCCCAAAAGTGAGGCAGAGAGAAAGGTAAGAGATGCTGAGAAACTTAAAGAAATAAGAAGAATCGGGCAGGTTCAGTTTGAAGAATTCGCAAATGTACTAGATATATCATTGTTTGAATCAATCAAGAGGAAACAGAATGTAATTCAGAATGTAAAGGCGTATGGGAAGAAAGAAATAGCTGATTTAATGAAATGAGTAAATCACAGTTTGTCGGGGTAATACCTTTTAACGATAACCTTATGCTATCGTCAAAAGGTTTATAGACATGTTCCCACATACATGTTCACTTGGCATACATAGTGTTCACTCGTTTTATGTCGAGTGTGTGGTACTGCTTTTAAGAGCTGATTGAACAAGGAAAATTAGCTAGTGAAAGTTCTACAGTAAGGAGTTTAAACATGAAATTCCATGAATTTGGTAATAAGAATTTGCCTCCTATTTTACTGATACATGGTGGTGGCAGTTCTTGGTGGAATTATCTTTGTCAAGCACGAATCTTGTCAAAAGAATACCGTATTATTCTACCAACTTTGAATGGCCACGGCGAGGAATATCAACTTGATTATGTTTCTACTGAAGATTCTGCTTTGGAGATTCTAGACTATATCAAAGCAAACTGTGGTGGGAAATTGTTTGCAATCGGTGGTGTTTCACTTGGTGGTCAAATTGCCATTGAACTTTTGTCCTTAGAGAGCGACATATCTGAGAAAGTTGTTATAGACGGAAGTATCTGTATTCCTCAACCAAGGTTGGCTAAAATCAGCATTTTTCTTGTACGTCTATTTGGCAAACTGATGTTTAGTAAATTCTCTTGTAAAATCCAATTAGGTATGATGAACAAAATTTATCCTAAACTGGCTTATCCAGATGAAATAAAAGCTTATTATTTGGAGGATCTGCCAAGGACGCCTGTTAAAACATTGGTGACCATTTACAAAACCTATATGGGGCATTACAAGCTGAAAGATATGATTTCTGCTAGCAAAGCTCAAGTTCTGTATATCTATGGTGAAAAAGAATTGAACTGTGTGAAAGAATCAGCGAAATTATTTCATCAGCTACATTCAAATACAATTTTGTATGAAGCAAAGGCCTATAATCACGGCTATTTGTCAGCTTACCTGCCTCAAGAGTGGATTGATTTGGTGGTACCATTTTTAAAGAGTTAACCATTGGGAATGTGTAATAAATCTGATATGTCACAAGGAGATATCTTATGCTAGGAGCAATTATTGGAGATGTTGTCGGTTCTGTTTACGAATGGAACAATATCAAAACAAAGGACTTTCCTTTATTTCGTAAAGACTGCTTTTTTACAGATGATACGGTTATGACCTGTGCTGTTGCAGAAGCGATTATGAACGGGGGACAAAAAGACGACTTCATTGACGCGATGAAGAAATATGGCAGACTGTATCCGAATGCTGATTACGGTGCTCGGTTTAATGCATGGCTAAATAGCGATAACCGTGATCCTTATAATAGCTTTGGGAATGGATCAGCTATGCGTGTTTCTCCATGTGCTTGGGTCATGGACTGTGGTTTTTATGCGAGAACTGGTATGTGGCCATCATCTAGAGGACTTGCGTGTCTTTCTGCAGAGGTAACCCATAATCATCTAGAAGGTATTAAAGGTGCAATGGCTACAGCTGATGCTATTTTTCTATGTCGTTTTTACTTTGGTGGTTATTGTAGAGAATACGAGCAATCAATTAACGACAATCCTAGGGAGTGTAAAAGACGGATTAAGGATTATATAGAGAAGGAATACGGCTACAATCTATCTCAAACTTTAGATGAAATCCGTCCTAACTATCGTTTTAACGAAACATGTCAGGAAACTGTCCCTCAAGCCATTATCGCCTTTCTTGAGAGTACAGATTTCGAAGATGCGATAAGAAATGCCATCTCACTTGGTGGCGACAGTGATACACTCGCAGCAATCACTGGCAGCATAGCAGAGGCAGCTTATGGTATTCCTGATTGGATAAAGGAAAAAGCCTACTCTTACTTGGATGAACCCTTAAAGGATGTAGTTAGACGATGGGAAAATAGAATAAAAGCGTATTAATCTCCAGTACGTCAGATTTCTCTTTTCTGTATTTTCGTAGTATAATAGGGATACGTTTAGTTTCATATAATGAGATATATATTTTTAACGAATATTAAGGAGAACATTAATGAAAAAAGCAATGGTAATTATCAACCCTACTTCTGGTGGCGAAAAGGCTTTGGATTACAAAGAAAAGCTGGAGAATAAAGCAAAAGAATACTTTGAGCACGTGGAAACCAAAATTACCGAAAAGGCGCTGGATGCAACACATTTTGCTGAAGAAGCTTCTCGTGAGCAGTACGATGCAGTGGTTGTGTTTGGTGGAGATGGGACTGTCAACGAAGTCATTTCGGGTATTGCTGAGAGAGACTACATTCCTAAGTTGGGTATTATCCCAGGCGGTACGGGTAACCTCATTACGAAACTGTTGGAAATCAATCAAGACATCGATGGCGCGATAGATGAACTGGATTTTGATTTAACCAATAAGATTGATATCGGAAAAGCGAATGACAATTATTTTGGTTATATCTTTAGTATCGGTTCTCTACCTGAGGCGATTCACAATGTTGAAATAGAGGACAAGACAAAATTCGGTATTTTAGCCTATGCTGTAAATACCATGAAGTCTGTCATGACAGATCAGGTCTTTAACATTAAGGTTGAGACAGAAAATGGAAATTATGTTGGTGAAGCTAGCCATGTGTTGGTTCTCTTGACAAATTACTTCGCTGATAAAAAAATCTTTGAAGAAAACAAAGATGGCTATGCTAATATTTTGATTCTGAAGGATGCTTCTATATTCTCCAAATTATCCGTTATTCCTGATTTACTAAAAGGGGATGTTGTCGCAAATGATAATATCGAGTATATCAAAGCTCGTAATATTAAAATTTCTTCTGATAGTGAATTGGAGTCAGATGTTGACGGTGATAAGTCAGATAACCTACCTGTAGAAATCAAAGTCCTAGCTCAGCGAGTAGAAGTATTTTCAAAACCGAAAGAGTAGAAGGTAAAAATTAGTTTATTATTCACAACGAAATTAAGTCCTATATCAACGATTGGAGGAGGAATGAATTCTCTATTTGATGAATTTCGAATAATTTGTTCTCATTTAAACCAAATCGGAATCACTCCGACGCTCATGGGGTCTTTGGGGTTTGAATACCGTTCAAATGAAGAATGGAGGCCGTCTGACATTAACATTCATGTGCCTGGTGATCCTAGAGGTTGGGAAGCGCCTGATCATCTCAGAATTTATGAGTGGGACAAGATAATGAAAGTGATGAAACACTTAGGCTATGACTTAATAGATATTCATGAGCATGAATTCAAAAAAGATGGACTGAGTGTTGAATTCGGAAGTATCGATTCTTTACCTGATTTTGCAGGAGTTTCGGAATCGGATATAGAGCTGATTCATCTCGAAAACATCACTTTTCGCGTTCCAAGTTTGGAACAGTTTTTAAGTATTTACAAGGCTTCTTCCCAAGATTCCTATCGAAATGATCACAATAACAATAAGGATTTTAAAAAAATAGAGTGGTTGCAAAGATATTTTTTAATCATCATTTGAAAAGTAGCAAGTTGTAAGACTGGCTGCTTTTTTATTTATAGAACCAAACCACTAGAATCTACGGATAAGCCTTGAAAATAAAATACGAAAGTAGTATACTAGAATCACAATTATGAAAACATTTGCGTAAAATTTGAATTAAAACTTTAGGAGACAAATTGATGGAATTAAGTGCTATTTACCATAGGACTGAGTCGGAGTATGCCTATCTTTATAAGGATAAGAAACTTCATATTCGGATTCGAACTAAGAAAGGGGACATTGAAAGCATTAACTTGCATTATGGAGATCCTTTTATCTTTATGGAGGAGTTTTATCAAGATACAAAGGAAATGGCTAAGCTCACTTCTGACGCCTTGTTTGACTATTGGCAGGTTGAAGTTTCTGTTGACTTTGCACGTATCCAGTATCTCTTTGAACTCACGGATACAGAAGGCCAGAGCATTTTGTATGGCGATAAAGGCTGCGTTGAAAATTCTCTAGAAAATCTTCATGCTATTGGAAATGGCTTTAAGTTGCCTTATCTTCATGAGATTGATGGCTGCCAGGTTCCTGACTGGGTTTCAGACACGGTATGGTATCAGATATTTCCTGAGAGATTTGCTAATGGAAATGCTCGATTAAACCCAGAAGGGACATTAGACTGGGATTCCTCTATCACACCTAAAAGTGATGATTTCTTTGGTGGTGATTTACAAGGGATTATTGACCATCTGGATTACTTGCAAGACTTGGGCATTACTGGTCTTTATCTCTGTCCCATCTTTGAATCGACGAGCAATCACAAGTACAATACGACGGATTACTTTGAAATTGACCGTCATTTTGGAGACAAGGAGACCTTTCGAGAACTGGTGAAGCAAGCACATCAGCGTGGCATGAAAATCATGCTGGATGCTGTATTTAATCATATTGGTTCGAAATCGCCTCAATGGCAAGATGTTGTCAAAAATGGTGAACAGTCTGCTTATAAAGATTGGTTCCATATACAACAATTCCCAGTGACGACTGAAAAGCTAGCCAATAAGAGAGAGTTACCCTATCACGCTTTCGGTTTCGAGGACTATATGCCCAAGCTAAATACAGCCAATCCAGAGGTCAAGGACTATCTCTTAAAGGTTGCGACTTATTGGATTGAAGAGTTTGATATAGATGCTTGGCGTTTGGATGTGGCTAATGAGATTGATCATCAGTTTTGGAAGGATTTTCGAAAGGCAGTTTTAGCTAAAAAACCTAATCTTTATATACTTGGAGAAGTTTGGCATACGGCTCAACCTTGGCTAAATGGAGATGAGTTTCATGCTGTCATGAATTATCCTTTATCTGATAGCATTAAGGACTATTTCTTACGAGGTGTTAATAAGACCGACCTGTTCATCGATGAAATCAATGGCCAGTCCATGTATTACAAGCAGCAGATCTCAGAAGTGATGTTTAATCTCCTAGATTCACATGATACAGAACGGATCTTGTGGACGGCCAATGAAGACGCTCAACTGGTCAAATCAGCCCTAGCCTTTCTCTTTTTACAAAAGGGAACACCGTGTATCTATTATGGAACCGAGCTAGCCTTGACTGGAGGACCAGACCCAGATTGCCGTCGTTGTATGCCTTGGGAACGTGTATCAAGTGACAATGATATGCTGAACTTTATGAAGAAACTGATTCAGATTCGCCAACATGCGTCAGCAACCATTCATCATGGCAAGTATAGTCTCCAAGAAATCAAAGCTGATGTAGTAGCTTTGCAGCGGAAATATGAAGGGCGAATCCTCAAAGCGATTTTCAACCAATCAAAGGAAGATTATCATTTACAAAAAGAAGCAGTAGCACTAGCAAGCAATTGCCAAGAATTGGAAAATCAGCTTGTGATCTCTCCAAATGGATTTGTGATTTTTCATTAAAGAGCGACAGGAAAATTGTAGTATAGAGAAGATTTTACAAGCAGACTATTTGTCGTCTTGCTGCAATTGGTATATAATTTAACTTAAAGAAAATAGGAGGACTGACCGAATGGAATTAAAAGATTTTACAGAAAAAGAACAGGAAATGATTAAGAAGGGGCTTACGACGTCTAAGATTAGTGACAAGGAAACTGCTGAAAAGATTCTTGCGCTAGTACCACAAGACTTGATTAAGCGAATCCCATTTTTCGTCAGAAAACATGCTACGACACGTACGATTAAACGCATTTCAATTGAACACCCTGAACTCTACGCTGCAGCTCAAACAAGTGGTGAAATTCCAGAAAAAGAACGCGAAGAATTACGTCAGATTATCACGACTATCTTTGAACAAAAGATGAATAAGCATAGTATTAAGTAGAGAATGAAAAAATATTTTATTGGCGGTCTGGGAAGCAATATCTATCATAGCAAGGATTTTCTTCAAGAACTAGATTCGCAGGTTTATTTTCTAAGTCCATATGAAAAGCATCTTCGAGATGAAACAGAATTGAAATTATGGTTTAAAAATGAGATTGTAGAAGGAGACTCTATCTGTCTGATAGGTCATTCTCTTGGAGGAGATTTGGCGCGTTATCTTGCATCGGAATTTTATGAAGTGACAAAACTGATTCTTTTGGATGGTGGCTATCTAGATTTAGATAAGATTTTACCTTTAGATGTGGAATTAGAGGAAACAAAAAACTATATTGAATCTCAAGTTGTTTCGGACTTAGCTCTTCTTATTTCT
The DNA here is from genome assembly GCF_001808785.1 of Streptococcus sp. HMSC077D04. Taxonomy (GTDB): domain Bacteria; phylum Bacillota; class Bacilli; order Lactobacillales; family Streptococcaceae; genus Streptococcus; species Streptococcus mitis_BX. The sequence goes on from NZ_KV794547.1 coordinate 41,028, forward strand.
AAAGAAAAATCTGAAGCAAAGCATTGGTCAGAAAATATGGAGGAAGCTGTAAGACAGTCCTATCACTGGAATGCAGAGTATAATAGATATGAGTTGGCTATAAATTATGAAAATATAGAAGCGATACTCCGTCTACGAAGAAAAATCCAAGCTTTTAAGAGAGAAGTGGGAGATACCTTGTTTATTAGTCCTCGCTATCCTAATGAAGCTACATGGAGAGAGGACGCCCTAAAAGAATTGCCAGACTATTTTGATACTATTTTTCTAGAAAACGTTAGCCATGAGCTTTATACTGAAGCACCCAAAGAAATCGCTAGTCTAATTAATGAGTGGTTTTCTTATACTCATTGAGCTACTTGTATTACTTAAAAAAAAGCAGGTTTTTGCCAATGCTAATAAACGAACTGCTTTATTCGTTTTGGTGAAATTTATACAATTAAATGGCTATCGTTTTTCTGTTATTATTAAATAAGCACAAAATTCGTTAAGTTACATTTATAAGAACTAGGAATTCTAGTTCTTTTTATATGCGTTTTCATATTTTTTTTATAACTATTTTTAGTATCTTCCAATATAATCACGAACAAAAACTTTCAATTTAGAAATAAAGTACTTTACAAGCTTTTCAAAACATGATATAGTTATAAAGCTTAGAAAATGAGATGATGTTTTCTAGCAAATATAAACCCGAGTAAAAAATGCCTACGGACAGGCAGGGTTGAATGCCGAAGCGTGGTTGAAAAACCACATTATTGATAGGGTTAAAAGCCTACTTTTATAAGTTGATGTTAGGACACTTGTCCTAATTCATAAATTTTTAGTGTGGTGAAAGCACACGTCATCTTGTGAAACGATCAATAAAGTACGTAATATTTGCTACTAGAGAGTTTGGAAACATCGGGAACAGACATACTCAACAGAAACAAACATAAAAACGTCAGAAGATTGCAGAGCAGGTGAAAACCTGCTCTTTTTTCATGAGTCAACCTTTAGTCGTCTTCGTCTTCTTGAAGCGCTAAAAATACAGTAAAGGAGTATGTCTTGAAAGAGTTAGATCAAAACCAAGCCCCAATTTATGAGGCCTTGGTGAAGTTACGCAAGAAAAGGATTGTTCCCTTTGATGTTCCAGGTCACAAGCGCGGACGGGGAAATCCAGAACTTGTCGAACTGTTAGGTGAAAAATGTGTTGGCATTGATGTCAATTCTATGAAACCCTTGGATAATCTTGGTCACCCCATTTCGATTATTCGTGATGCAGAGGAGCTGGCAGCTGATGCTTTTGGAGCTAGCCATGCCTTTCTCATGATTGGAGGAACAACTTCATCGGTGCAGACTATGATTCTGTCAACCTGCAAGGCTGGAGATAAGATTATTCTTCCGAGAAATGTCCATAAATCTGCTATCAATGCGCTGGTTCTATGTGGTGCCATTCCCATCTATATCGAGATGAGTGTAGATCCTAAGATTGGTATCGCTTTAGGTCTTGAAAATGACCGAGTAGCACAGGCCATAAAGGACCATCTAGATGCCAAGGCCATTTTGATTAACAATCCCACTTACTACGGAATCTGTTCAGACCTAAAGGGGTTGACAGAAATGGCTCATGAAGCTGGCATGATGGTTTTAGTGGATGAAGCCCACGGAGCGCATTTGCATTTTACAGATAAACTTCCAATTTCTGCTATGGATGCAGGTGCTGATATGGCAGCAGTCTCCATGCATAAGTCTGGTGGGAGTTTGACACAAAGTTCGCTTCTTTTAATCGGGGAGCAGATGAATCCTGAGTACGTTCGTCAGATCATCAACCTGACCCAGTCAACATCCGCCTCTTATTTGTTGATGGCTAGTTTGGATATTTCACGTCGCAACTTGGCTCTTCGTGGTAAAGAGTCGTTTGAGAAGGTCATTGAGTTATCAGAGTATGCTCGTCGTGAAATCAATGCTATCGGTGGCTACTATGCCTACTCAAAAGAGTTAATAGACGGAGTGTCCGTTTGCGATTTTGATGTGACCAAGCTGTCCGTTTATACTCAGGGTATTGGCTTAACAGGTATCGAGGTTTATGACCTCTTACGAGACGAATACGACATTCAGATTGAGTTTGGTGATATTGGCAATATCTTGGCCTATATTTCGATTGGTGACCGTATCCAAGACATTGAACGATTAGTTGGTGCTTTAGCAGATATCAAGAGACTCTATTCACGAGATGGGAAGGACTTGATAGCTGGAGAATATATCCAGCCCGAGTTAGTGCTGTCTCCACAAGAAGCCTTCTATGCAGAGAGAAAAAGTTTGATCCTGGATGAATCTGTTGGACAGGTCTGTGGGGAATTTGTCATGTGTTACCCTCCAGGGATTCCAATCCTAGCTCCTGGTGAACGCATTACACGTGAAATTGTAGACTATATCCAATTTGCCAAGGAACGTGGTTGCTCCCTCCAAGGGACGGAAGATTCAGAGGTCAATCACATCAACGTCATTAAGAGAAAGGAGAACTAGATGGATTTATGGTTTTCTGAAGTTCATACTCCAGATGTCAAATTGTCCTTGAGAACAGCCAAGCAACTCTACGCTGGTAAAAGTGAATGGCAGGATATCGAAGTCTTGGATACGCCAGCTTTTGGAAAGATTTTGATTTTAAATGGGCACGTCTTGTTCTCAGATGCTGATGATTTTGTCTACAATGAAATGACCGTTCATGTTCCCATGGCTGTGCATCCCAATCCCAAGAAAGTTTTGGTTATTGGGGGTGGTGACGGTGGTGTTGCTCAAGTATTAACACTTTATCCTGAACTGGAGCAAATCGATATTGTGGAACCAGATGAGATGTTGGTTGAAGTCTGTCGTGAGTATTTCCCAGATTTTGCCGCAGGGCTAGATGATCCTCGTGTTACCATTTACTACCAAAATGGGCTACGCTTTTTGCGAAACTGCGAAGATAACTATGATATTATCATCAACGATGCGACAGATCCATTTGGACATACGGAAGGGCTCTTTACCAAGGAATTTTACGGTAATAGTTATCGGGCTCTGAAGGAAGACGGTATCATGATTTACCAGCATGGGAGTCCCTTCTTTGATGAGGATGAGTCGGCTTGCCGAAGCATGCACCGCAAGGTCAATCAAGCCTTTCCAATCAGTCGGGTCTATCAGGCCCATATCCCAACCAGTCCAGCTGGCTATTGGTTGTTTGGATTTGCATCGAAAAAATACCACCCTGTCAAAGATTTTGACAAGGAAGGCTGGAAAAAACGCCAGCTTTTCACAGAATACTACACTGCAAACTTACACGTAGGGGCCTTTATGTTGCCCAAGTATGTTGAGGACATTTTAGAAGAAGAGGAAGGAAAAAAATGAGTCGTTTATTAGTTATTGGATGTGGGGGCGTTGCCCAAGTTGCTATTTCAAAGATTTGCCAAGATAGCGAAACCTTTACAGAGATTATGATTGCTAGCCGTACCAAGTCAAAATGTGATGACTTGAAAGCTAAACTGGAAGGCAAAACAAGTACAAAGATTGAGACAGTTGCTCTTGATGCTGACAAGGTTGAAGAAGTGATTGCTTTGATTGAAAGCTATAAACCAGAAGCTGTTTTGAACGTAGCTTTACCATATCAAGACTTAACCATCATGGATGCTTGTTTAGCGACTGGAGTTCACTATATCGATACAGCCAACTACGAGGCAGAGGATACTGAAGATCCTGAGTGGCGTGCTATCTATGAGAAACGTTGCAAGGAACTTGGTTTTACAGCCTACTTTGACTACTCATGGCAATGGGCTTATCAGGAAAAATTCAAAGAAGCAGGCTTAACCGCTCTTCTTGGTTCTGGTTTTGACCCAGGTGTGACTAGTGTCTTTTCAGCCTATGCTCTCAAACACTATTTTGATGAAATCCACTATATCGACATTTTAGACTGTAATGGTGGTGACCACGGTTATCCGTTTGCGACGAATTTTAATCCAGAAATCAATCTCCGCGAGGTTTCAGCACCAGGTTCTTACTGGGAAGATGGAAAATGGGTCGAAGTTGAAGCCATGTCTATCAAGCGTGAATATGACTTCTCTCAAGTTGGACAAAAAGATATGTATCTCCTTCACCATGAAGAAATTGAATCATTGGCCAAGAATATTCCAGGTGTCAAACGCATTCGTTTCTTTATGACCTTTGGTCAATCTTATCTCACGCACATGAAATGCTTGGAAAACGTTGGTCTCCTTCGTACGGATACCATTAACTTTAACGGTCAAGAAATTGTACCAATCCAATTTTTGAAAGCCTTGCTTCCAGATCCTGCCAGCCTTGGCCCACGTACAGTTGGAAAAACCAATATCGGCTGTATCTTTACAGGTGTCAAAGATGGTGTTGAAAAGACCATTTACATCTATAATGTTTGCGACCATCAGGAATGTTACGCAGAAGTTGGTTCACAAGCCATTTCTTACACGACTGGTGTTCCAGCTATGATTGGGACAAAATTGGTTATGAACGGTACTTGGAAACAACCTGGAGTTTACAATCTTGAAGAATTGGATCCAGATCCATTCATGGAAGCTTTGAATGAGTATGGTTTACCTTGGGTTGTGGTTGAAAATCCACAAATGGTGGACTGATGAAGTTAGAACAAGTACCAACACCAGCTTACGTCATTGACTTGGCAAAGTTAGAAGCCAATTGCCGTATCCTACAATATGTTCAAGAAGAAGCAGGTTGCAAGGTTTTGCTTGCCCAGAAGGCATATTCTCTTTATAAAACCTATCCCATGATTAGCCAGTACCTATCTGGTACGACAGCTAGTGGACTCTATGAAGCGAAGCTGGCTAGAGAAGAATTTACGGGGGAAGTCCATGTCTTTGCGCCTGCTTTCAAGGATACGGACTTGGAGGAATTGCTTGAGATAACGGACCATATCGTCTTTAACTCGGAGAGACAGTTGCGTAAGCATGGGGCTCGTTGTCGAGAGACTGGTATTAGTGTCGGTTTACGTCTCAATCCTCAGTGTTCAACTCAAGGAGATCACGCGCTCTATGACCCTTGTGCACCTGGATCTCGTTTTGGAGTTACTCTAGAAAAGATACCAAGTGATTTGTTGGATTTAGTGGACGGTCTTCATTTTCATACCCTTTGTGAGCAAGGTTCAGATGATTTAGAGACAACCTTGAAAGCAGTAGAAGCGCAGTTTGGATCCTATTTGCATCAAGTTAAATGGCTCAATATGGGTGGTGGACACCACATCACCAGAGAAGACTACGATGTAGATTTGCTGATTTCTGAAATCAAGCGTATCCGAGAAACTTACAATCTTGAAGTCTATATTGAGCCGGGTGAAGCCATTGCGCTCAATGCAGGTTATCTAGCAACTGAAGTATTGGATATTGTAGAAAACGGCATGGAAATCTTGGTTTTAGACGCCTCTGCTACCTGCCATATGCCTGATGTACTTGAGATGCCCTATCGTCCACCTTTGAGAAATGGCTTTGAGGCACAGGAAAAAGCCCATACCTATAGACTTTCTTCCAATACCTGTCTGACAGGTGATGTGATTGGTGATTATAGTTTTGAAAATCCAGTCCAAATCGGAGACAGACTTTATTTCGAAGACATGGCCATTTACTCATTTGTTAAAAATAACACCTTTAATGGTATTGGATTGCCAAGTCTCTATCTCATGGACGAGCAGGGTGACTGCAGCTTAGTTAAAGCCTTTGGCTATCAAGACTTTAAAGGGAGATTATCATGATGGACAGTCCAAAAAAATTAGGCTATCACATGCCAGCAGAGTACGAACCACATCATGGTACCCTCATGATATGGCCGACTCGACCAGGTTCATGGCCTTTTCAAGGAAAAGCTGCTAAAGCAGCATTTAGCCAGATTATTAAGACCATAGCAGAAGGGGAAACCGTTTATCTCTTGGTGGAGCAAGACTATCTATCTGAAGCCCAATCTTATCTTGGAGACAAGGTAGTTTATTTAGACATTCCCACCAATGATGCTTGGGCGCGTGATACAGGTCCGACCATTCTTCTTAATGATAAAAGGGAAAAGTTGGCGGTAGATTGGTCTTTCAATGCCTGGGGTGGTGCTGTTGACGGTCTCTACCAAGACTATGAAGCAGATGACCAAGTAGCCAGTCGCTTTGCAGAAGTTTTAGAGATACCTGTTTATGATGCCAAACCTTTTGTACTGGAAGGTGGAGCCATTCATAGTGATGGTCAAGGAACCATTCTCGTAACTGAAAGTTGCTTGCTTAGTCCTGGTCGCAATCCTCATCTTAGTAAGGATGAAATTGAAAATACCTTATTAGAGTGCCTTGGTGCTGAAAAAGTTATTTGGCTTCCTTATGGTATTTATCAGGACGAAACCAATGAACACGTTGACAATGTTGCTACCTTTGTTGGTCCTGCTGAGCTTGTTTTAGCTTGGACAGATGACAAAAGCGATCCTCAATATGCCATGTCAGCAGCTGATTTAGCGCTTTTAGAAAAGGAAACAGATGCAAAAGGTCGACACTTCACCATTCATAAATTGCCTATCCCTGCAGTTCGACAAGTTGTGACAGAAGAAGATCTTCCTGGTTATTCCTACGAAGAAGGTGAAGAAGAGCGATACGCAGGTGAAAGGCTTGCTGCTTCCTATGTCAATTTCTATATTGCTAACAAGGCAGTCTTGGTTCCCCAGTTTCAAGATAAAAACGATCAAGTAGCCTTAGATATCCTCAGTAAGTGTTTCCCAGACCGTAAAGTTGTCGGAATACCAGCCAGAGATATTCTCTTAGGTGGTGGCAATATCCACTGTATCACCCAACAAATCCCAGAATAGGAGAAAAAGATGAGAAATGTAAAAGTTGCAGCCATTCAGATGCAATGCGCTAAGGATGTGGCAACAAATATCCAAACCGCAGAGCGTTTAGTACGTCAGGCTGCAGAGCAAGGCGCACAAATCATTCTCTTACCAGAGTTATTTGAACGTCCTTATTTCTGTCAGGAACGTCAGTATGACTACTACCAGTATGCTCAGTCGGTGACAGAAAATACAGCTATTCAGCATTTTAAGGTGATTGCTAAGGAACTACAGGTTGTTCTACCGATTAGTTTCTATGAAAAAGATGGCAATGTCTTGTATAACTCTATTGCTGTTATTGATGCAGATGGGGAAGTGCTGGGCGTTTACCGAAAGACCCACATACCAGACGACCATTACTATCAAGAGAAATTTTACTTTACTCCTGGAAATACAGGTTTCAAGGTCTGGGATACTCGCTATGCTAAGATTGGGATTGGCATCTGTTGGGATCAATGGTTCCCTGAAACAGCCCGCTGTCTTGCTCTGAATGGGGCAGAATTGCTCTTTTATCCTACAGCCATCGGTTCAGAGCCGATTTTGGATACAGATAGTTGTGGTCACTGGCAACGTACCATGCAAGGGCATGCAGCAGCAAATATTGTTCCAGTTATTGCAGCCAATCGTTATGGATTAGAGGAAGTCACTCCTAGTGAGGAAAATGGTGGACAGAGTTCCAGTCTTGACTTCTACGGTTCATCCTTTATGACGGATGAAACAGGAGCTATTCTAGAGCAAGCTGAAAGACAAGCTGAAGCTGTTCTGTTAGCTACTTATGACCTAGACAAGGGAGCAAGCGAACGCCTAAACTGGGGCTTGTTTCGAGATAGAAGACCCGAAATGTATCAACGTATTACGGACTAGTAGGAGAGAAATGAGAGATTCATTCTGCTAGATTAACTTCTTATTTTCGACTATAAGGATACTATGTTGTCTAGTAAGCGGATTTTATATTTTAACCCTCTAAGGCTTTCTCGCGCTTTGATGCGAGGAGCTTTTCTGTTTAAGCTTTATCAATAAAACATGCTATAATAGTTGCAGAAAGGTTGGTATTTATGGCTAGGATATTGGTTATTGAAGACAATAGTGACATTCAAGAGATTTTGCGAACACTTCTTACTGAGGAGCATGAGGTGATTCAAGCCTTTTCTGGTACAGAAGGAATCATGCTTTTTGACCAAGGTGGGATTGACCTCGTTTTGCTAGATATCATGCTTCCTGGGAAAAATGGGGATCAGGTTTTAAAAGCCATCAGGGAACAAAGTCAAATTCCAGTCATTATGCTAACAGCTTTGAGCGATAAGAAGTTAATCAGTCAATACCTCTTAGACGGTGCCAATGATTATATAGTGAAACCTTTTGATTTGAATGAAGTCTTTGCAAGAGTTACTGTTCAGTTACGTCAAAGTGCAGAAAAACAGCCTGCAGAAATTGTAAAAACTGAAAATCTGCCACAAAACTTGAAAAATATCCAGTTTGATGCCGAAAGTTTTGAAATCAAAAATAGTCAGGAAACGATTCGTCTTGCTAAGAAAGAATGCTTGATTCTCCAAACTCTCCTTAAACATCCTAAGAAAATTTTTACCAAAGAAGAACTTTATGAATTGGTCTGGGAGGATAGCTACCTACCTGGAGATAATACTCTCAATACGCATTTGAGTAATCTTCGAAAAAAATTAAACCAGCTTGATCCAAATCAAGAATATATTGAAACCATTTGGGGAGTTGGGGTAAGATTAAAAGGAGATAAGCAATGACCTACATGATAATCTTTATCCTATTGGTACTCCTAATTATTTTATCGATTGCATTGATTCGCTACCATCTAGCACTTAAAAACTTGAGTCAACAGATTGAAGATAAGATTCTCACGGGTAGTATGAAAAGAGTCGGAGTCAGCATTTTTTCCAAACATTTTTTACATCTCTACCAGCAGATTGAGAATCTATTTCAGGAAGTGGAACAATCTCGATTGGTTATGAAAAGGGAAAAACAGACTCTGGATATGGCCATCAGCAATATCGCCCATGATATTCGGACGCCTCTGACTATCGCTTCAGGCTACACCCAACAATTGATAAAGTCTCCTGAAGACAAAGCAGAAACCTTACAAAAAATAGCCCAGCATCTTGATTTAGTTTCCAAACGTTTGGAGGCTCTCCTAGAATACCGTCGTTTGATGGAAGGAGCTGTCAAACCGAAACTGGAAGAAGTGGATCTTTCCGCTTTTATCACCAAAAAAACTCTGGCTTATTATGATGTTTTTCAGGCGGCAAATATCACGCTTGATTTTAAGGTTGAAGATGATTTAAAAATGAGAATTGATGAAGACTTGCTGGATCGAATTTTACAAAATCTGCTTGGAAATGTCCTCAAACATGGCAAGGAAGAAGCGCGTCTAGCTTTGAGAAAGGAAAAGGAACAGCTTGTCTTAGAGATTGCAAACCTTGTTAAACAGCCCATCAAAAGAATAGAAAATCTCAGCAACCGTTTTTATTCTGAAAATCTATCAGACACGGAAGAATCCTCTGGTTTAGGCCTTTATATCACTGAGGAATTATGTCATCTTCTCGGTGCAGAGATGAAACTAAGCACAGATGGACAATGGTTGTCGGTTTTCATTTACTTTTAACGAAATAAACCTCCTCTGTAGGCTAGAGGAGGTCATTTTTTATAGACTTTTCTTTTTGAAAACTGCCAGTCCACTTAGATTAAAGATTACAATAACAGCTAAGGTAACTATAAGTGTGTAGAGAATTGACTCACTATTAGCAGTCATAGCATAGAAAAACTGCAATGATAAATATGGCAAAATTTTGATACTTGGGAAGATGAGCATTGGCATAGAAAGTAAGATAGAGCTGACCAAATAACCAATAAATACCGCAATATAAGAATGACTAACATAGAGGATGAAGGAAACAATGGAAAGCCAAGCAAGGAGGCAAAGAAATTGAAGGAAAATGGTTATCAGTAGATTTCCAATAAAGCCATCAGGCATAGTTCCAAATCCATTTAAGATAGTTGCTGGAATAAAGGCAATCACAAGACAGATGATGACTTGTAAAAGTGCAATACAAGCTAATACAAAGGCTTTGGCTAGAAAAAACTCGGTACGAGAGACACCCACTGTTAAATTATTTTTATAGAGTTTGCCAATTAAATCAACTCCAAGAACGAGGCAGGCTAGGACGATACAGAGAAAAACGAGGTTTGAACCTTGACTAGATGCGTTAATCAGGGCTTGTACACCGTCCCAACCATGTGTTGGAATTTCTGGCTCTTCTGTCTGGATTGCCATCAGATGGCCAGTAGCTCCAATACTTGCGCCCATTAGCATGAGAGAAAAGAGAATGAACTCTGTAATCCAAAAACCTTTGGAACGGAAAAGACGGTAAAAGTCTGCTTGAATGGTATGTATCATGATTTTCCTCCTATTCGACCAATTGAGTGAAGTATTCTTCTAGGTTTTGACGGGCGTAGTAAATCTCGTCAATAGCGACATCTGCCAAGGTTAATTCCTTAAGAATCTGTTTGACATCTTGTTCCTGACCAAAGATGTGGATTTCATTCTCAGGATTGACAACCTTGAACTGGAGCTGGATTTGTTCTTTCAATACTTGGCAAGCTTTCTCTTGGTCAGCTGTCTTAAGTACAATATAATCCTCACTTAGTGTTTCAAATTCAGCTTTGCTGATTTCACGGATAATCTTTCCTTGATCTAAAATACCAAAGCGATTAGCTACGAGGTAAAGTTCTGACAAGATATGGCTAGAGATGAGAATGGTGATTCCTTTTTCTTGATTGAGGCGTTGAATCATCAGACGAAATTCTTTGATACCAATTGGGTCAAGTCCATTGATAGGTTCATCTAAGATTAGGAAGTCTGGTTTGGAGAGAAGGGCAATGGCGATACCAAGTCTTTGCTTCATTCCTAGCGAGAAATCACGAAAGACTTTCTTACCTGTATCTGGCAAACCTACATAGTCCAGCGTTTCTCGAATGACTTGATCAGCATTTGGAATATGGCGAATCATACAGTAATATTTCAGATTTTGATAGGCTGTTAAGTGATTATGAGCTACAGGTGATTCGATAACAGAACCTACTCGAGATAGAGCCTTGGTCCATTCATTTTCCGAATGGCTAGAGAAGAGGGAAACAGTTCCTTTATCCGCAAAGAGTAGTTGTGTAATGATTTTTATCAATGTGGTTTTCCCAGCTCCGTTCTTCCCGATAAGTCCATAAATATCTCCCTCTCTTATCGTTAGATGAAGATCCTGAAGGATAGCTTGTTTGTCAAAGTTTTTGGACAATCCATGAATGTCAAGTACTGTTTTCATGATTCTCTCCTTTTGATTTATTTTGTTAACTTTAGTATAAAGCATAGAAATCAAAGAAAGCTCAAGGATTTCTAAAGAGTTTCTAAAGTTTTAGGAATTCTTATATATCAAAACCCAGTTGATATGAACTGGGCTTCTTTACTATAAAATATATTTCTCAATCGCACGCGCGACGCCGGCTTCTTCGTTGCTGGCTGTAACGTCATCAGCTAGGGATTTGACATAATCGCTGGCATTTCCCATTGCAATGCCCAGTCCTGCAAACTGGAGCATTTCGATATCGTTATTGGCATCGCCCATAGCCATAATCTCTGATGGCTCAATTTTCAAAATATCTGCTAGTCGAGAAAGAGCAGTAGCCTTTGTCGTTCCAAGTGGCATAGCTTCATAAATGACAGGCTGCGAACGAACTCCACTAAATCGTTGGCAAAGCTCTTCAGAAAAACGCTCTTCAAAATCATCTGTTTGTTCTTTTGTTCCCAAAAACATCCCTTGGAACATACGGTACTTACCACTGGTAGCTTCCTCAAGGGAAATTTCAGTCAGGTCTGAAAAGACTAGTTTAGCATCATTTTCAATGACTTGATTGGGCTTGCCACCGAGGACAAAATAATGCTCCTCATCAAAAAGAGTCAACTGAACATCACTTTTTTCAGCTAGGTCATAGAGGTATTCGATGTCAGCTGGGCTGAGTTCTTGCCAATCAACTAATCCCCAGTCACTGGTCTGGTGAGTTGAACAACCGTTGTTAACAATCACATACTCATTCTGGAGGTCAAGTCCTAGTTTTTTGTAGTAGGGGAGGACACCGAAAAGCGGGCGACCCGTACAGAGAACAAGTTTGACACCTTTTTCAATAGCTTGGTGAATAGCAGTAATATGAGCTTGTGGGATTTCCTTGGCTTCATTGAGGAGGGTTCCGTCCATATCCAAGGCTAGTAGTTTAATCATAAGACTTCCTTCTTTATCTTTTGGTATTATTATAGCATATTTTGGAGTAAAGGAGGAGGAATCTTCGGGCTAATCATGGTATAATAAAAGGTAATGAAAAATTCTAACGAGGCAGAGATGAAATTATTTTATACAGATATTCGGACTTCTTTGACAGAAATTCTAACCAGGGAGGCTGAAGAGCTAGTTGCTGCTGGTAAGCGTGTCTTCTACATCGCTCCCAACTCTCTTTCTTTTGAAAAGGAACGCGCCGTGCTGGAATGCTTATCCCAGCAGGCTTCTTTTGCGATTACCGTTACGCGCTTTGCTCAAATGGCTCGTTATCTGGTCTTGAATGACCTGCCTGCCAAGACCAGTCTTGATGATATCGGTCTTGGGATGGCCTTTTATAAATGCCTTGCGGAACTTGACCCCAAGGACTTGCGTGTTTATGGTGCTATTAAGCAAGATCCTCAGTTTATCCAGCAGTTGATTGAGCTGTATCACGAAATGACGACTGCTCAGATGAGTTTTTTAGACTTAGAGAGTTTGACGGATGAGGACAAACGGGCAGATTTACTCTTGATTTTTGAGAAAGTAACTGCCTATCTCAATCAAGGTCAGTTGGCCCAGGGAAGTCAGTTGTCCCATTTGATTGAAGCTATTGAGAATGACAAGGTAAGTAGTGATTTTACTCAAATCGCCCTGGTCATTGATGGATTTACCCGTTTTTCTGCCGAAGAAGAGCGGATTGTGGATTTACTTCATGGCAAAGGTGTTGAGATTGTCATCGGGGCTTATGCTAGTAAGAAAGCCTATGCCAGCCCTTTTAGCGAGGGTAATCTCTACCAAGCCAGTGTGGACTTTCTCCATCATCTAGCCTCTAAATATCAAACACCTGCTCAGGATTATTCTCAAACTCATGAGAAGATGGATAGTTTTGATAAGGCCTCTCGTTTGCTGGAGTCTTCTTATGACTTTTCAGAATTCACCTTGGATGTCGATGAGAAGGACCGTGACAACTTACAAATCTGGTCTTGCTTGACGCAAAAGGAGGAGTTGGAATTGGTAGCCCGTAGCATCCGTCAGAAATTACATGCCAATCCAGACCTGAGCTACAAGCATTTTCGTATTCTATTGGGAGATGTGGCTTCTTACCAGTTATCCCTTAAAACTATTTTTGACCAGTATCAGATTCCTTTCTATCTTGGTAGAAGCGAATCCATGGCGCACCACCCTTTAACTCAGTTTGTCGAGTCTATTTTAGCTTTGAAACGCTATCGTTTCCGTCAGGAGGATTTGATTAACCTTCTCAGAACTAGTTTGTATACCGACCTTAGTCAGCCTGATATTGACGCATTTGAGCAATATATCCGCTATCTTGGTATCAATGGCTTACCAGCCTTTCAGCAAACCTTCACCAAATCCCACCATGGAAAATTTGATTTGGAACGTTTAAATGCTCTTCGTCTGCGTATTTTATCCCCTCTTGAAACCCTATTTGCCAGTCGAAAACAGAAGGCTGAAAATCTCTTGCAAAAGTGGAATAGCTTTCTAAAAGAAGGTGCAGTTACCAAACAGTTGCAAGATTTGACAGCCACTATGGAAGCTCTTGAACAGGAAAGACAAACTGAAGTTTGGAAGGCATTCTGTCATGTTTTAGAACAATTTGCGACCGTTTTTGCTGGTTCACAAGTTAGTCTGGAGGACTTCCTAGCCTTGCTTCATTCTGGTATGAGCCTATCTCAATACCGTACCATTCCAGCGACAGTGAACACCGTTCTGGTGCAGAGTTACGATTTGATTGCTCCTCTGACAGCTGACTTTGTCTATGCCATTGGGCTGACTCAGGATCATTTGCCAAAAATTGCGCAAAACACCAGTCTATTGACAGATGAAGAGAGACAAAACTTAAACCAAGCGACTGAAGAGGGAGCGCAATTACTGATTGCCAGCAGTGAAAATCTCAAAAAAAATCGCTATACTATGCTTTCCTTGGTCAATTCTGCTCGTAAGCAGTTGGTCTTGTCGGCTCCAAGTCTGTTTAACGAAAGTGAAAGTAAGGAGTCAGCCTATCTTCAAGAGTTGGTTCATTTTGGATTTAGTCGGAAAGAGAAGAGAATGAATCACAAAGGGCTGTCTAAGGAAGATATGGGGTCATATCACAGTCTTTTGTCTAGTCTGGTTGCCTATCACCAGCAGGGCGAGATGAGTGAGACTGAGCAAGATTTGACCTTTATTAAGGTTCTAGCTCGTGTCATGGGTAAAAAACTAGACCAGCAAGGTTTGGAAAATCCAGCCCTCCCAACCAGTCCAAGCAGTAAGCAGTTGACCAAGGATACCTTACAGGCTCTCTATCCAGCTGACAAGGAATTTTACCTGTCTACCTCTGGTTTGACGGAGTTTTACCGTAACCAATACAGTTATTTCCTCCGTTATGTTTTAGGTTTGCAGGAAGAATTGCGCCTGCGTCCGGATGCTCGTAGTCATGGGAATTTCTTACACCGCATTTTTGAACGCGCCTTGCAGTTGCCTGACGAAGATTCCTTTGACCAACGTCTAGAACAAGCTATTCAAGAAACCAGTCAGGAACGCGAATTTGAAGCAATTTATCAAGAAAGTTTGGAAGCCCAGTTTACCAAGGAAGTTCTGCTTGATGTCGCACGGACAACTGGCCACATTCTCCGCCATAATCCAGCCATTGAAACCATCAAAGAAGAAGCGAATTTCGGTGGCAAGGAGCAGGCCTTTATTCAATTGGATAATGGTCGCAGCGTCCATGTACGAGGCAAGGTTGATCGCATTGACCGTTTGAAAGCTGATGGAGCGATAGGAGTAGTAGACTACAAGTCGAGTCTGACCCAGTTCCAGTTTCCTCATTTCTTTAATGGACTCAATTCTCAGTTGCCAACCTACCTAGCTGCCCTAAAAAGAGAAGGGGAGCAGAACTTTTTCGGTGCCATGTATTTGGAAATGTCTGAACCTGTCCAATCTCTGATGGCCGTTAAAAGTCTGGCTGGAGCAGTAGCAGAAGCCAGCAAGACTATGAAATACCAAGGCCTCTTTTTAGAAAAAGAAAGCAGTCATTTGGGCGAATTTTATAACAAAAACAAGGCCAATCAACTGACAGATGAGGAATTCCAGCTCCTACTGGACTACAATGCTCATCTTTACAAGACGGCAGCGGAGAAAATCTTAGAAGGTCAGTTCGCCATTAACCCTTATACTGAAAATGGCAGAAGTATTGCACCGTATGTTCAGCAACATCAATCCATCACAGGATTTGAAGCCAATTACCACTTGGACCAAGCCCGTTTTCTAGAAAAGTTGGACTTAACAGATGGCAAGCGTCTGGTCGGAGAAAAACTCAAGCAAGCTTGGTTTGAAAAAATAAGAGAGGAGTTGAATCGATGAAGCCCATTCCCTTTTTAACTGAGGAGGAGATTCAAAAACTGCAAGAAGCAGAAGCGCATTCGAGCAAGGAACAAAAGAAAACTGCCGAACAAATCGAAGCCATCTACACTTCTGGTCAAAATATCCTTGTCTCAGCGTCGGCTGGTTCTGGTAAAACCTTTGTCATGGCAGAGCGCATTCTAGATCAATTGGCGCGTGGTGTCGAAATTTCTCAACTCTTTATCTCAACCTTTACCGTCAAAGCTGCCACAGAGCTTAAAGAACGTTTGGAGAAAAAAATCAGCCAACAAATCCAAGAAAGTAGCGATGTTGACCTCAAACAACACTTGGGTCGCCAGTTGGCAGACCTACCCAACGCATCCATCGGAACCATGGACTCTTTTACACAAAAATTCCTTGGCAAACATGGTTATCTGCTTGATATTGCGCCAAATTTCCGTATTTTACAAAACCAAAGCGAGCAACTTCTTCTAAAAAACGAAGTCTTTCATGAGGTATTTGAAGCCTATTACCAAGGCAAACAGAAAGAGACCTTTAGTCATTTGCTGAAAAATTTTGCAGGGCGTGGCAAGGATGAACGGGGGCTGCGCCAGCAAGTCTATAAAATCTATGACTTTCTCCAATCCACCAGCAATCCTCAGAAATGGTTAAGTGAATCTTTCCTCAAAGGCTTTGAGAAAGCTGATTTTACCAGTGAAAAAGAAAAACTAACTGAACAAATCAAACAAGCCCTTTGGGATTTGGAAAGCTTTTTCCGTTACCATTTGGATAATGATGCCAAGGAGTTTGCAAAGGCTCCCTATTTAGAAAATGTTCAGTTGGTTTTGGATGAAATTGCATCCTTAAATCAGGAGTCCGATAGTCAGGCTTATCAGGCAGTACTTGCGCGTGTTGTCGCAATTTCGAAAGAGAAAAACGGCCGAGCTCTGACTAATGCCAGTCGTAAGGCTGATTTGAAGCCACTGGCTGATGCCTATAACGAAGAGAGAAAGACCCAGTTTGCTAAACTAGGACAACTGTCAGACCAGATAACGATTCTCGACTATCAAGAACGTTATCATGGAGATACATGGGAACTAGCTAAAACCTTCCAATCTTTTATGAGTGATTTTGTGAAAGCTTATCGTGAACGTAAGCGTCAGGAAAATGCCTTTGAGTTCGCTGATATCAGCCATTACACCATTGAGATTTTAGAGAAATTCCCGCAAGTCCGTGAGGCTTATCAGGAGCGCTTCCATGAAGTCATGGTTGATGAGTATCAGGATACCAACCATATTCAAGAACGGATGCTAGAATTACTTTCTAATGGTCACAATCGCTTTATGGTAGGAGATATCAAGCAGTCTATCTATCGTTTCCGTCAGGCAGACCCGCAGATTTTCAATGAGAAGTTCCAACGCTATGCGCAAAATCCCCAAGAAGGCAAGCTCATTCTCCTCAAAGAAAATTTCCGTAGCAGTTCAGAAGTGCTGTCAGCAACCAATGATGTCTTTGAACGTCTCATGGACCAAGAGGTCGGCGAAATCAACTATGATAACATGCACCAGCTTGTTTTTGCCAATACCAAACTGACTCCCAATCCAGACAACAAGGCAGAATTGCTCCTCTACGATAAGGATGACACAGGTGAGGAAGAAGAGAGCCAAGCAGAAACGAAATTAACAGGGGAAATGCGCTTAGTTATCAAGGAAATCCTTAAACTTCATCAGGAACAAGGTGTTGCCTTTAAAGAAATCGCCCTTCTGACCTCCAGCCGCAGTCGTAATGATCAGATTCTCCTCGCCCTGTCTGAGTACGGAATTCCTGTCAAAACTGACGGAGAGCAGAACAATTACCTACAATCTCTAGAAGTGCAAGTCATGCTAGACACCCTTCGTGTCATTCACAATCCTCTTCAAGACTATGCCTTGGTTGCCCTTTTGAAGTCTCCAATGTTTGGCTTTGACGAGGACGAGTTAGCACGTTTGTCCCTTCAGAAAGCAGAGAATAAAGTCCAAGAAAATCTCTATGAAAAACTGGTCAATTCACAAAAAATGGTGACAAGCCAGAAAGAGTTAATTCACTCAACACTAGCTGATAAGCTAAATCAATTCATGGATATCTTGGATTCTTGGCGCTTGTATGCCAAAACCCACTCCCTCTATGACTTGATTTGGAAGATTTACAACGACCGTTTTTATTATGATTATGTGGGTGCTTTGCCAAATGGTCCTGCTAGACAGGCCAATCTCTACGCACTAGCTTTGAGAGCAGATCAATTTGAAAAGAGCAATTTCAAGGGCTTGTCTCGTTTTATTGGTATGATTAACCAAGTTTTAGAAGCCCAGCACGATTTGGCAAGCGTGGCTGTCGCACCGCCAAAAGATGCAGTAGAGCTCATGACCATCCACAAGAGTAAAGGGCTGGAGTTTCCTTACGTCTTTATCCTCAATATGGATCAAGACTTTAACAAGCAAGACAGCATGTCAGAAGTCATTCTCAGTCGTCAGAATGGTATTGGTGTCAAATATATTGCCAAAATAGAGACAGGAGCAGTAGAAGACTACTATCCTAAAACCATCAAACTCTCCATTCCTAGTCTGACCTATAGACAGAACGAAGAAGAATTACAGCTGGCAAGCTATTCAGAGCAAATGCGTCTACTGTATGTTGCTATGACACGGGCTGAGAAAAAGCTTTATCTTATCGGTAAGGGTTCTCGTGAAAAGCTGGAAGCCAAGGAATACCCAGCAGCTAAAAATGGAAAACTAAACAGCAACACTAGACTTCAAGCCAAGAATTTCCAAGATTGGATTTGGGCTATCAGTAAAGTATTTGCCAAGGATCATCTCAACTTTAGCTATCGTTTTGTTGGTGAAGATCAGCTGACTACAGAAGCTATCGGTCAGTTGGAAAACAAAAGTCCTCTCCAAGATAGCTCCCAAGTAGACAATCGTCAGTCAGAAACCATCAAAGAAGCCCTTGAAATGCTGAAAGAGGTTGAAGTCTATAATACTCTTCACCGCGCAGCCATTGAACTTCCTAGTGTTCAAACCCCAAGTCAAATCAAGAAATTCTACGAACCAGTTATGGATATGGATGGTGTCGAGATTGCAGGTCAAGGCAAGTCAGTAGACAAGAAAATCAACTTTGATTTGCCAGATTTTTCAACCAAAGAAAAAGTAACAGGAGCTGAGATTGGGAGTGCTACCCACGAACTGATGCAGAGAATTGACCTCAGTCAGAGACCAACGCTTGCTAGCCTGACAGAAACTCTCAAACAAGTTCAAACCAGCCCAGCTGTCAGAGACAAGATTAATCTTTCGAAAATTCTTGCATTCTTTGACACAGCACTCGGTCAGGAAATTCTCGCCAATACCGACTATCTCTACCGCGAGCAACCCTTTTCTATGCTCAAAAAAGACCAAAAGAGTCAGGAAGACTTCGTTGTGCGTGGTATCTTGGACGGCTATCTACTTTATAAGGATAGAATCGTTCTGTTCGACTACAAGACCGACCGCTATGATGATCCAAGTCAACTCATTGATCGCTATCGTGGTCAGTTAGCCCTTTATGGAGAGGCTTTATCTCGAGCCTATTCGATTGAAAATATTGAGAAATACTTGATTTTACTCGGTAAAGACGAGGTTCAGGTTGTAAAAGTATAATCTAGAAAGGAGACCTCATGACACTTCCAGTTAGAAAATCCCTGCACGATGCGGTTTTACAGGCTTCAAAAGCTGATACTTGGGAACAAGCTACCAAGGAATGGAATGAAGTTTCCTTGATTTTTAATGGTATTGGCCGTAGCAATTGTGTCTGTGGAAATGCTATCAAATACGCCTACGAACTCTTTAACGGTGTCACAGGTCAACGCCTCTTTCCGATTGGTAGCGACTGCGTCAGACACTTTCATCGATTGACCCTTGACCAGCAACTGGAAGAGGAAGAAAAACTGCTCAGAAAGGTTGAAAATCTAACCAGAAAAGCCCAGAAAAAGGAAAAAATCAAAGTCAATAAGAGTGACTTTGACGAGCGTCTTCTAAAATGGCTCTGGGAAAAAGGTGTTTTTAAACCCAATCGTGGCAATCAGTTCTCACCTGAGAAAGACTACCAGCTCTTCCTAGAAGTCTTTCAAGGAGGAAGTTGGACCAAGGCAGAGCCCAAGAAGAAGGCTCGGATGGAAGAAGTCCTTGAAAAGTGTATCAAACCCTTTTTACTTGGCAAATCAGATGACCACCTCTACCTTGTCAAGCTAGGAAAGGAAAAAATTGACTACGAACAGGAACTCCGTATCCAGGCAGAGAAAGAGCGCAAGAAAAGAGATAGAATCGCCAAACAATATGCAGACAATCTGGTACTAGCCATGGGACCAGCAGAGCGTGCCTATCAAGACTACTTTGGCTTTACAGAAACCTTAACCCAAGAAGAACGCAAGTGGGAGAAAATACTTTTTGGTAAAAATCGTACAGAACGGGCTGTCAAGGCCAAACAATACCAAAAAGAGTTGAAAAAAGACCAACGAATTGCTATTCAGGATCCAATTGAAAGAAAGCAGAAGCAGACCTGGCTCCTCAATTCCTATTTTCGTGAGCTTCCTGAAGAAAAAGCTCGATTTTCTAGGCTCTTATTAGAATATCGAAAAAGTGGAGAAGTGCCATTTTCAACTGAATATCTGTCAGACCATCTGCTCGACTTTTTCTATAAAATGAAAGCCTTTGAGTTTGAAATCGCACCAGAACAAGTTCGAGATTTTCTAAAAGAAAGCCTTCAAACAGAGCATCTCTCCTCAGCACAAGAAAGCTGGATAGAAGGAATTTTGACAAATTGTATAGTCCCATTTTTATCTCGAATACTCATCTAAAACTAAATATATAAGATATAGAATTTTATATAAGGTTAATATACAAATCAAGTGGGGTTGAAATCAGTCTTCCTTTATAAAGTAGCTATTACAAATAAAAGCTTGTGCAAAAAAGAATAATTTATGATAGAATAGAGGATAAGAAAGAAAACGTTTTTACAGTTTTTTCAATCTGAAGGAGATATATTATGGCCACTATTCAATGGTTGGTCTAGAAGAATTAAAATAATAAAACATTGTGAAGTAGAATAAATGCTTAAAACCCTTGAATTTCAAGGGTTTTTGTGAGTACAGATTTTTATTTTTTACATTGTTATAAGTGCTTGATTGAGCAATAATTATCAATAAAAACATTTTTTTGGTGTTGAGTTTGGTGTTCAAATATTTATTATGTTACGGAAAGGAATTTCACAATCTTTCCGTTTTTTTATTTTCTGGAGGAAAAATGACAAAAGAATTACAATCATCACGCTA
>NZ_KV794547.1:61980-67333 GCF_001808785.1 Streptococcus sp. HMSC077D04
TTCTTATGATGACTTCATCAGTCATGCCATGGCGGTAAAAATATTTTTTAGGAAGGATGATGACATGAATATAAAATATATATCTGTCGAAAATTCCATTGCAGAATGGGCCGATAAAAAAGGAATTCTAAAAAGATGGGACGGTTTAAATCAATATACATTGAACAGATGGATTAAAGAAATGCGAGAAAACAGAACATTTTCCATGTATGTAATTAACCCAACCCATAAACTTGTTTTCATTAATCTAGAAGGATTTGAAAGTTTCTTAAGATGGAAGCAAAAGCGGACAAAATAAGGAAGTCATGGTATAATATAGGGTAGTTATTTATTCTATACAACAATGATTTATTTCTTTTTAAAAGTTAAGAGGAATTAAATTATGTATTATGTAACTAAAACAAATTCAAAAGGGCAACCCTTATATCAAGTGGTTGAAAAGTACAAAGATCCACTAACAGGAAAGTGGAAATCAGTAACTGTAAGTTATACTAAGAATACTAGTAGGGCGAGGAAACAAGCTGAAAGAGAGGTTCTTGATAAAATAGATAGACTAACTACTTCATTTGAAAGTCAGTTTAGCCCTGAACTGATTACAACATTTGGAGAGTTAAAAGAAAATTGGTTTCAGACTTGGTGTGTCTCTGTTAAACCACAAACAATTCAGAGAGAACTACTGGTTATAAAGCGTCTTGGGAAAATTATAGGAGATGATTTTTTGTTAGACAGGATTACTCCACTTCTGATGAAAAATAGTCTCAATAAATATTTAGAAATGTATGATGCATCGCCTTCAACAATGACTCATATAAAAAGTACTTGTAATAAGATTTTTAATCATGGTGTGTTATATAATGTCATTAAGTTTTCTCCAATGACTGCGGTAAAACTAGATATTTCACTAGAGAAAAGACGTAAAGCAAAAGAAAGACATGATTCTAAATTTCTAGAAATCCATGAATTACATGCATTTTTTGATGTGTTACGCCAATGCAGAAATGCAAACTATTATGATCTTGCTATAGTATTGTTGCTTACAGGTATTCGAATTAGTGAAGCAGCATTTTTACCATCAGATATTGATTTTGAAAAAGGAATCTTGCATATTGATAAAGCACTTCAATATCATTGTTTAAAAGTTGAACAATTTCATTTTGATACAACAAAAACACTCAATTCAATTAGAGAAGTAGCTTTGCCTGAAGCTGCAAGCGAAGCTATTAAAAGGACAATACAGAGAAATAAAGAGTTTGATGCTTATATGAAGAAACATCCCTGTCCTGCTTTTACACATTCTGAAAGTGTATTTAGAACAGAATACGGCTCTCCAATAACATCAAGCACTTTTCGTCAAATTTTGAAACGAATAGAAGGAAAATTATTGACAAATTGTTTAAGTGACTATGGTTTTAAGTGGGTAAAACATGTTACTCCCCATTCGTTTAGGCATATGCATATTAGTTACCTTCAAAGCAATGAGATGCACATAGCAGTGAAAGATATTATGACTAGAGTAGGACATGCTAACTTTGAGACAACAATGGGCTATACACATAATATAAATCGTTCACAAGAAAATACTGTAAAAGCCTTAAATCAATTTGTAGAAAATCACAATTTCCATTTTGAAGAATTGAAAAGTTATACCTGTAAATATTCCAGAATGATTGAAAAATTCATTGAAACTAGTGATAATAGCAATAAAGTAGAATTAAGTGTTGATGAATTCAAAGACTTGTTACATCTTAGTCCACGTTACTCACCTAAAAATATTGTTTCAAATTTACTATTAAAAATCAAAAAAGATATTGTCAAATACCACCCACAGTTTGATATAAAGATTGTGAAATCAAGCGAGAATCAAATCAGAGGTTTTTCCATTGCATGGTAGTTTTGGTGTTCGCTTGGTGTTTAGACAATAGTAAAATAAAATAGGGGCTCTAAACCCTTGCTACGAAAGGAAAAAAACTCAATGGCTACTATTCAATGGTTTCCTGGTCACATGTCTAAAGCTCGTCGACAGGTGCAGGAAAATTTAAAATTTGTTGATTTTGTAACGATTTTGGTGGATGCACGCTTACCTCTATCTAGTCAAAACCCTATGTTGACCAAAATCGTTGGTGATAAACCAAAACTCTTGATTTTAAATAAGGCGGACTTGGCTGACCCAGCAATGACCAAGGAATGGCGCCAGTATTTTGAATCACAAGGAATCCAAACTCTGGCTATCAACTCCAAAGAGCAAGTGACTGTAAAAGTTGTAACAGATGCCGCTAAAAAACTCATGGCAGATAAGATTGCTCGGCAAAAGGAACGTGGAATCAAGATTGAAACCTTGCGTACCATGATTATTGGGATTCCAAACGCTGGAAAATCAACGCTTATGAATCGTTTGGCTGGTAAGAAAATTGCTGTTGTCGGCAACAAGCCTGGTGTGACCAAAGGTCAACAATGGCTCAAAACCAACAAAGACTTAGAAATCTTAGATACGCCAGGGATTCTTTGGCCTAAGTTTGAAGATGAAACTGTTGCGCTTAAGTTAGCCTTAACGGGAGCTATTAAAGACCAGTTGCTTCCTATGGACGAGGTAACTATTTTTGGCCTCAATTATTTCAAAGAACATTATCCAGAAAAGCTGGCTGAACGCTTCAAACAGATGAAAATTGAGGAAGAAGCGCCTGTTATTATTATGGATATGACCCGCGCCCTCGGTTTCCGTGACGACTATGACCGTTTCTACAGTCTCTTCGTGAAGGAAGTCCGCGACGGCAAACTCGGTAACTATACCTTAGATATATTGGAAGACCTCGATGGCGACGATTAAAGAAATCAAAGAACTCCTTGCTACAGTCAAGGACTTAGATAACCCTGTTTTTTTAGAGCTTGAAAAGGATAATCGCTCAGGAGTTCAAAAGGAAATCAGCAAGCGTAAAAAAGCCATTCAGGCTGAATTGAATGAGGATCTTCGTTTGGAATCCATGCTTTCCTACGAAAAAGAACTTTACAAACAAGGATTGACCTTAATTGCAGGTGTTGATGAGGTCGGTCGAGGTCCTCTGGCTGGGCCAGTAGTTGCTGCGGCCGTTATTTTGCCTAAAAATTGTAAGATTAGAGGCCTCAACGACAGCAAGAAAATTCCTAAAAAGAAACATCTAGAAATTTATCAAGCCGTTCAAGATCAAGCCTTATCAATCGGCATTGGTATCATGGATAATCAGGTCATCGACCAAGTCAATATCTATGAAGCAACCAAACTGGCCATGCAGGAAGCAATCTCCCAGCTCAGTTCTCAACCTGAGCACCTTTTGATAGATGCCATGAAACTGGATTTGCCAATTTCACAAACTTCCATCATTAAAGGAGATGCCAATTCCCTCTCGATTGCAGCGGCTTCTATAGTAGCCAAGGTGACACGTGATGAATTGATGAAGGAATACGATCAGCAGTTCCCTGGCTATGACTTTACTGCTAATGCAGGATATGGAACAGTTAAACACCTGGAAGGCCTCACAAAACTAGGAGTTACCCCAATTCACCGAACCAGCTTTGAACCCGTTAAATCGCTGGTTTCAGGAGAAAAAGAAAGTTAAGTTAGAAGGAATGATTATGGAGGAACAGTCAGAAACACTCAGCTCCAAGAAAGAATTTGCCTTTGCCTCGAGCACCATATTATCCCAAGTTGGACGAGGAATCATTGTTGGTCTCATTGTTGGAATTATCGTTGGATCCTTTCGGTTTTCAATCGAAAAAGGCTTCCACCTGATACAAGGACTTTATCAAGATCAAGCGCACCTAGTGCGCAACCTTTTTATCATTGGTCTATTTTATTTAATAGTTTGTTGGCTCAGTGCGAAATTAACCCGATCAGAAAAAGATATCAAAGGATCAGGAATTCCTCAAGTCGAAGCAGAATTAAAGGGATTGATGACTCTCAACTGGTGGGGCGTTCTTTGGAAAAAATATGTGCTAGGTATTCTTGCTATTGCCAGTGGACTCATGCTGGGGCGTGAAGGGCCAAGTATCCAACTTGGAGCAGTCGGTGGTAAAGGAATTGCCAAGTGGCTCAAATCCAGTCCAGTAGAGGAACGCTCCTTGATTGCTAGTGGAGCTGCAGCAGGTTTAGCTGCAGCCTTTAATGCACCAATTGCAGGACTTCTCTTTGTGGTAGAAGAAGTTTATCACCATTTTTCACGCTTTTTCTGGGTATCTACTCTCGCAGCAAGTATCGTAGCAAACTTTGTCTCACTACTCATATTTGGCTTAACACCCGTACTGGACATGCCAGACAACATCCCACTCATGACCCTAGACCAGTATTGGATTTACCTCCTTATGGGAGTTTTTCTTGGACTATCTGGTTTTCTCTATGAGAAAGCTGTGCTCAATGTTGGTAGAGTTTATGACTGGCTTGGTCAAAAAATCCGTTTGGATAGAGCTTATTATCCAATTCTGGCTTTCATTCTCATCATCCCAGTCGGAATCTTCTTACCACAAATCCTTGGTGGTGGAAATCAGCTGGTTCTTTCCTTAACTGAACAAGATTTTAGTTTCCAAGTTCTATTAGTTTACTTTTTGATTCGCTTTGTTTGGAGCATGATTAGTTATGGAAGTGGCCTTCCAGGAGGAATTTTCCTACCAATTTTAGCGCTTGGCTCCTTACTTGGAGCTTTAGTTGGTGTTATTTGTGTCAATCTTGGACTTGTCAGTCAGCAGCAATTCCCTATATTTGTCATTCTAGGAATGAGTGGCTATTTTGGAGCAATATCCAAGGCTCCCTTAACTGCTATGATTCTGGTAACCGAAATGGTAGGAGATATTCGCAATCTCATGCCACTTGGATTAGTGACCTTGGTTGCCTACATCATCATGGATCTACTCAAGGGTGCACCAGTCTATGAAGCTATGTTGGAAAAAATGCTGCCTGAAGAAGCATCAGATGAAGGAGAAGTTACCCTTATTGAAATTCCTGTATCAGACAAAATTGCTGGGAAACAAGTACACGAACTCAATTTACCACACAATGTCCTTATCACAACCCAAGTTCATAATGGAAAAAGCCAAACCGTTAACGGTTCAACCAGAATGTATCTGGGGGATATGATCCACCTGGTGATTCCAAAAAGCGAAATTGGGAAAGTCAAAGATTTGTTATTGTAGAAGTTTTTACATAATTTATGTTATGTGAAAACGAATTTCTTAATTAAATACACTAGAAAACCGATTCTCAGCAATGAGGTCGGTTTTTTCTTGTTAGAAATATTATAATATATTATAAAAAATGATTAAATTATTCTAGGTTATAGTATAATGAGAAAAGGAGGAAAGCTTAAATGAGTAATTCTGGCATCAAAAA